>JAKAZJ010000355.1 GCA_021826565.1 Pseudomonadota bacterium
CATGTTGCCGGCCACCGAGATGTCGGTGCCACGCACCGATCCGGCCCAGGCCACGCACTCCGCCCCGGTGTGCTGGGCGATGCGGCCGGAGGCATCCAGAATGTGGAGCTGACGCTGGGCGGCGCCAGGGTCGGCGGCCGTCAGGGCCGCGATGATCGCGTCGGGGTCCTCATGGTCGCGCAGACGCGGCAGGGCGTGGCGCGTGTACATCGGATTGACCAGCGCCTGGGTGGACATCACGCCGACGCCGCCCTCGATCGCGATGGTCAGCGCGCCGACCGCGAAGAAGCGGGAGGCGACGGCCGCGCCGAGGGCGCCGGTGGCGGGATCGCGGATCAGCAGGGACCAGGTCATGGCGGCAGGGTGCCGGCGACGTGCGCGCGGGGCAAGCCCATCCCGGTCCGCATCACTCCGCGCTACACTCCAGCCATGCCCCCGATCCTCACCCTCGACCAGGTCCATAAATCCTACGGCGCGCAGCACGTCCTGCGCGGGGTTTCCCTGACCGTGGCGGAAGGGGAGCGGGTGGTGGTGTGCGGCCCCTCCGGTTCCGGCAAATCCACCCTGATTCGCTGCATCAACCGGCTGGAAACCCACGAACAAGGCCGTATCATCGTCGATGGCACGGAACTGTCCGACAACCCCGCCGCGCTCCGCCGAGTGCGCCAGGAAGTCGGCATGGTGTTCCAGTCCTTCAACCTGTTCCCGCATCTGACAATCCTGGAGAACTGCATCCTCGCCCCGATGCGCGTCCGTGGCCTGCCGCGGGCCGAGGCCGAGGCGCTGGCCATGCGCCTGCTGGCGCGTGTGCGCATCCCCGAGCAGGCACATAAATACCCCGCCCAGCTCTCCGGCGGGCAGCAGCAGCGCGTGGCGATCGCTCGCGCCCTGTGCATGACCCCCAAGGTGATGCTGTTCGACGAACCCACCTCCGCCCTGGACCCGGAAATGATCCAGGAGGTGCTGGACGTGATGCTGGAACTGGCCCGCTCCGGCATGACCATGATCTGCGTGACGCACGAGATGGGCTTCGCCCGCCAGGTGGCGGACCGCGTTATCTTCATGGACCAGGGGGAGATCGTAGAGGCAGGACCGCCTGCGCGATTCTTCGCCGCGCCGGAGACCGACCGGCTGCGCATGTTCCTGTCGCGGATCCGGGACCCGGGCGGCGCCTGACGCTATTTTTTGCCCGGCAGGGGAATGCCGGTCAGCGCTTCGAACACCCGGATCACGAACGCATCATCCTTCGCCCCGTTCCCCAGTGCCGCGGCGCCGAGGAACAGCTGGTGCGCGGTCGCCGCGATCGGCGCCGGGAACGCCAGCGCGCGCGCCTGATCCAGCACGATCCCCAGATCCTTGACGAAAATATTGACCGAGGACAACGGGGTATCGTCCCCCGCCAGGATATGCGGCACGCGGTTCTGCCACATCCAGGAACTGCCGGCCGAGCTGCAGATCACGTCATACAGCACCTGCGGATCGGCGCCGGCGCGGATGCCCAGCGCCAGCGCCTCGGCCGAGACCGCGATATGCACCCCCGCCAGCAGCTGGTTCACCATCTTCACCGTTGAGCCGATCCCCGCCGCATCGCCCAGGCGCCAGACCTTGGCCGCGATCGCCTCCAGCACCGGCGCGGCGCGGTCGAATGCGGCCTGCGCGCCGGAGGCCATGACCGTCATCGTGCCGGCCTCGGCACCGGCGCGCCCGCCGGAGACGGGGGCGTCCAGCATCAGCAGACCGGCCTCGGTCAAGCGTGTTTCCAGGCGGCGGGCGGCTTCCGGGGCGACGGTGACGGAGCAGATCGCGACGGCACCGCGCGGCAGGCGGCCGGCGCAGCCGGCGGGGCCGAACAAGACGTCCTCCTCCTGCGCTGCGTTCACCACCAGGATCAGGACCGCGTCCAGCTCGGCGGGGAGCGCGTCCGGGCTGGCGACGGCGGCGGCGCCGACCGAGGTCAGGGCGTCCCGCGCCTGCGGACGCAGATCGCAGCCGGTCACAAGATGGCCGGCCCGGTGCAGGTTCAGGGCTGCCCCCATGCCCATGGTGCCAAGGCCGATCACGCCGATTTTCATGCTGGGTCCTGTCTGTCAGCGGCCGTTGCGGAAGCGTTCGACCGCGGCGACCAAAGCGCGGCGAATCCCCGGCTCCAGCGCCGAGTGCCCGGCGTCGGGAATCACCGACAGGCGCGCGGCGGGCCAGGCGGCGGCCAGGTCGAAGGCGGTGACGGGGGGGCAAATCATGTCGTAGCGGCCCTGCACGATTTCCGCCGGGATATGGCCGATGCGCGACATCTGGGCCAGCAGGCCGCCCGGGGGCAGGAACAGGGCGTGGGCGAAGTAATGGGCCTCGATCCGCGCCAACCCCAGGGCGGTGCGGTCCTGGGCGAAGGAACTGACCGTCTCGGGGCTCGGCAGCAACGTGCTGGCGGAGCCTTCATAGATCGACCAGGCGCGGGCCGCGGGCAGGTGGATGGCGGGGTCCGGGTCGGTCAGGCGGCGGAGATAGCCCGCCAGCAGGTCGCCGCGTTCCGCTTCCGGGATATGGCCGGCGAAAGCGGCATAGGCGTCGGGGAACACGGCGCGCATCCCGTGCAGGAACCAGTCCAGTTCCGGCGGGCGGCCGAGGAACACTCCGCGCAACACGCAGCCGGCGACACGATCCGGGTGGGTCTGGGCATAGGCCAGCGCCAGCGTGGACCCCCAGGAGCCGCCGAACAGCAGCCACGAATCCACGCCCAGATGGCGGCGCAGGGTTTCGATATCGCCGACCAGGGCCGGGGTGGTGTTGTCCGCCAGGCTGCCGAGCGGGCGGGAACGGCCGGCGCCGCGTTGGTCGAAAATCACGATGCGCCAGAAGCCGGGGTCGAAAAACCGGCGATGGACCGCGCCCGCGCCGGCACCCGGCCCGCCATGCAGGAACAGGACCGGACGGCCGCGCGGGTGGCCCGCCTGCTCCCAGTACATGACGTGGCCGGCGGACAGCGGCAGGTAGCCGGTCTCGAACGGGCCGATCTCGGGGAACAGGTCGCCGCGGGGCATCGGGGCGATGGTATAGGGGGGGCGGGCGTTACGGAAGGGTTGAGGATGCAGCGGATATTGATTGGTGCCGGGGCGCTGATGGGCATGATGGCGGTGGCGATGGCGGCCCTGGCGGCGCACGCGCTGGGCGGGCTGGGGGCAACGCGGCTGGCCATGGTGGTGGATGCGATCCGGATGCAGGGGTGGCACGCGCTGGCCCTGCTGGGGACCGGCGTCTGGGTGGGGCAGCTTCAGCCCGGAAAAGGGCGAACCGTGGCGCAGGGAGCGGGGGCGGCGTTCCTGGTGGGAGGCGCGCTGTTCTGCCTGGGGGTGTACGGGTTCGCGCTGGAACGGTGGCCGGTCGTGGCGCTGGCGCCGGTGGGCGGAAGCCTGCTGATGCTGGGGTGGGCGGCGCTGTTCGTCTCAGCGCTGCTGGCGTGACGGGTGAAGGGACTTTTCGCTTTTAGGGGGTGGTCGCGGCGGCCGGACCCGCGGCCCCCCAAGGTCGGACACCAAGCGCAGCGGCCCGACGCTGCGCCGCGAGCAGCGCTAGCCCGCCGCCCAGCCGAGCCGGGTGAAGAACGCCGCGATCTCGGTCGCGGCCCGGTCCGGGGCCTCCACATGTGGGAAGTGCCCCGCGCCGGGGAACGGGGCCAGATCGAGCTGAGCGAAGGTTTCGCCCAGCCGATCGGTCCATGCATAGGG
>JAKAZJ010000356.1 GCA_021826565.1 Pseudomonadota bacterium
GCCGGCCGCTTGCAGTTGACCCAGGCGGGTCAGCGCCTCGCCGCGGACCAACAACGCATCGGGATTGCCAGGATGGCGGGTCAGCACCTGGCTGGACAGCCGCAGCGCCCCCCCCGCATCGCCCGATTGCAGCGCCACCCGCGCCAGGCTGATCCCGGCCCCGCTTGAGGCCAGTCCGCCCGGGTGCGCCGCGCAGGCGCCGAGCGAGGCCGCCAGCGCGACGGCGGCGGTCAGACGCAACCACGAGCTAATGCTTGAGCGCACGGAACACCTCCAGGACGGCTGGCCCACCCACCACCAGGAACAGGCTGGGCAGGACGAACATGATCATCGGCACGGTCAGCAGCACGGGCAGTTTGGCGGCCTTCGCCTCGTAACGGGTGACAAGCTCGGTGCGCAGCTCGCCTGCCAGCCCGCGCAGCGCCCCCGACAGCGGCGTGCCGTATTGTGCCGACTGCACCAGCGTGGTCGCCAGCCGGCGCACGCTTTCTACCCCCGACCGCTCGCCCAGCCGCGTCAGCGCGACCTGCACGTCGGTCGAGATCTGCAATTCATCCGCGGTCTGGCCGAACTCGGTCGCAACCCCCTTGTGCGAGTGCTGCAACTCCTCCGACACGCGCAGGATCATCGGTCCCAGCCCAAGCCCGGCCTGGGCGCAGATCACCATCATATCCAGCGCATCCGGGAGTTCGACGCCAAGCCGCTTGGCGTGGCGGTCGCGCATGCGGTTGATGATGAAATCGGGAATCAGCATCCCGAGCACCACCCCGCCCACCGGCAACCAGATGCGCAGCAGCGGCGCTACACCGAACTGTTCGCCGGCAACCCAGATCAGCAGCGGCATCAGCATAATCAGCACCAGCTTGCCGCCGATGAACAGCCGCATCGCGGCCCCGCCGCGCAAGCCGGCTCCGGCCAGGCTTTTTTCGAAGCTCTGGATCATTTTCGCCGACAGCATCCGCCGGCGCAGCACCCACTGGCCGACCTGCGCGATCCCGCGCAGTATCGTCTCGCGCACGCTCTCGCGTTTCGCCCCCGCCGACGCGGCGCCACCCTGGGCAGTGGGGCGGATATGCAGCGCCCGGATCCGGGCGTCGATCCGCGCCTCGCGATGGGTCATGCGCAGCGCGACGAAGCCGCCGACAATCACCAGCGTGCCGGAAAGCGTCAGCGCGAGCGGGACCGGAATCCCTGTCATGACAGGCTCTTTCGCATCATCTGACGCATCACGAACCAACCGAGCACCAGCATCGCCACGGCCCCGCCAAGCAACCGCCGTCCGGTCGGATCGTCGATCAGAACCTTGAAATAGGCCGGGTTCATGATCGACAGCGCCAGTCCGCACAGCGGCGGCAGCGCGCTCAGCACGTAGATGCTCATCTGTGCTTCCGAGGCCAGCGCCTTGCCGCGTTCCTTCACCGCCAGGCGGCGTCGGATCATGTCGGCCAACCCCTCCAGCGCTTCCGACAGGCCGCCACCAGTCTGGTTCTGCAACGCCAACGCCATGGCGAAGAAGCGGTATTCCGACAGGCCGGTGCGCGCCGCGAGCTCGTGCAGCGTCTCGTCCAACTGCGCGCCGATGGTCAGACGCCGGATCACGGTCTCGAACTCGGGACCGGTGGGCGCGGGCACTTCGCGCGCGACCACGCGCATCGCCTCGCCCACCGGCACGCCGACCCGGACCGAGCGGACGATCATGGTGAGCGCTTCCGGAAACTGCACCAGCAGCCGGCCGCGCCGGCGGCTCACGAACCAGTCGAACAGCCAGCGCGAGGCATAGACCCACACCGCCGGCAGCGCGATCCAACCGATCGATCCCAGCAGCAACACCGCCACGGTCTGCGCGACCTTGGCAACGACCAGCGCGATCCCCAACACCACCCACCACGGCAGCGGGCAATGCTCGGGATGGACCGGATCGTAGCCGAACAGCCGGGCAAGCTGGGCGATCATGGATTGGCGCGGCGCCTTGGCGCGCGTCAGCGCGGAGGCGAAGGTGAAACGCCGCGCGCGCGCGTGCGGGCGCAAAACCCCCAGGATCCGCTTCGCCAGCCGCTGTTCCTCGGCCTGGCCACGCGCGACCATCAGCCCGCTCACGGCGAAGCCGACCAGGATGGCAAGCCCGACGGGCAGCAACACGAAGGGCGAGAGCAGGGTCATCCCGCGGCCTCGCCCACCGCCTCGTTCCAGGCGCTGTCCAGGCCGAAATACGCCAGGCGGCGGATGAACGCCGGGGGAACCTTGTTCACCCGGTAGCGGCCGTACAGCAGCCCGTCCTCGCGCTGGCCCTGGATTTCCAGCATGAACACGTCGTTCAGTGCGACCACTTCGTCTTCCATGCCGCAGATCTCGGTGATCTGGGTCACGCGCCGGCGCCCGTCGCGCTGACGTTCCACCTGCACGATCAGATCGACCGCGCCCACGATCTGGGTGCGGATCGCCCGCGATGGCAGGCCCATATTGCCCATCTGCACCATGTTCTCGATGCGCGTCAGCGCGTCGCGGGTCGTGTTGGCGTGGATCGTGGACATCGACCCGTCATGGCCGGTGTTCATGGCCTGAAGCATGTCGAATGCCTCGCCGCCGCGCACCTCGCCGATGATGATGCGGTCGGGGCGCATGCGCAGCGCGTTGCGGACCAGATCGCGCTGCGTGATCTCGCCCTTGCCTTCCAGGCTGGGCGGGCGGGTTTCCAGGCGCACCACATGCGGCTGCTGCAACTGCAATTCCGCCGCGTCTTCCACCGTCACCACGCGCTCGCTCACGTCGATGAAGTTCGACAGCGCGTTCAGCAGCGTGGTCTTGCCCGAGCCGGTGCCGCCGGAAATGATGATATTGAGCCGCGCCCGTCCGGCCACCTGCAACGCGCGCGCCATCGGCGCGGTCAGCGCGCCGAAATCCACCAGCCGCGCCAGATCGATCTTGCGACGGGCGAATTTGCGGATCGAGAGATACGGCCCGTCCAGCGCCAGCGGTGGGAACACGATATTGACGCGCGAGCCGTCCTTGAGCCGCGCATCGACCATCGGACTCGATTCGTCGATCCGCCGGCCGACCGCGGCGGCGATGCGCTGGCAGATGCCGATGAGATGCGAGGTGTCGCGGAACTTCACGTCCGACAGCATCGCCTTGCCGGCGCGTTCGATGAAGGTCCGCGCCGGTCCGTTCACCATGATGTCGGTGACGGCATCGTCGTCCAGCAGCACTTCCAGCGGCCCGAGGCCGAGGATGTCGTGCACCAGCTCCACCGCCAGCGCCCGCTGCTCGCGCGCGTTGATCTGGAACCGGTTGAGCGAGGCAAGCTCGGAGATCAGCCGTTCGATATCCGATCGCAGCTGCTCGGACGGCATGTTGGACACGACCGCGGGATCAAGCCGCGCCAGGCACAGCGTGCGCAGTTCGGCGATGGAATCGGGCGGTGGCGCCCCCTGGCCAGACCCCGCCGGAGGCGGCGGCGGCGGCGGCGGCGTCTCGGGCTGCGCTTGCGCGCGGGGTTCCACCGGCTCCAGCCGGCGGCCGAAACGGGGCGCGGTGAGCGCGGTGCTCATGCCGCCTTGCGGCGCGAGCGGAAGCCGAACGGCAGCCGCCGCTTCCGGGTGGTCGTCTGCTCGACGATCGCGGGATCCACCATCGCCAGCGCCGCCACCTGGCGCGCCAGATCGCCGCCCAGGCGGCGGAACACGGTCGAGGTCTCGATCGCGGGTTCGCCGAGAT
>JAKAZJ010000357.1 GCA_021826565.1 Pseudomonadota bacterium
TCTGGCGGGCGCCCGATCGGCCGCGCGCCGGCGGCCCCGCTGTTGACGCGGTCCCCGGACGCCGCCATAAGCCGCGCCTTCTATCAAGTCGCCCTGACCCGAGGTTTCGCGATGTCCCGCCGCTGCCGGATCACCGGCAAGACCGTGCTGGCTGGCAACAATGTCAGCCACGCCAACAACAAGACCCGCCGCCGGTTCCTGCCGAACCTGCAGACCGCCTCGCTGCTGTCCGATACCCTGGGCAGCGCGATCCGGCTCCGGCTGTCCACGCGCGGGATCCGCACCGTGGAGAAGAATGGCGGGATCGATGCCTTCCTGCTCGGCACCCCGAACCGGCGCCTGGGCGCCGAGGTGCTGACGATCAAGCGCCGGCTGCTGCGCGCGCAGGCGAAGCGGGCTGCCGCCTCGGCCTGACCACCCGCTATTCGGCCTTTACCGCCCGGCCGCCGCGCGCCAGCACGCCGGCCGCGGCGAGCGCGGCCAGCGCCGCCAGCGCCACCATTCCCGCCGCCCCCAGCACGTCCCGCGCCGGCCAGGCCAGGACCAGCGGTGTCAGCAAGGTGGGCGCCGCCGCCTGCGCCAGCAGTTGCGGCAGCGCCAGCCGCCCCATCCGGGTCGCGTAGCCATGCGCGCCGAACAGATGCAGCGGCAGGGCGCCGCGCGTGATCGTCAGAATCCCGTTGCTCATCCCGTAGCCGATCGCGAACACCGCGGCCGGCGCGCCGCCCAGTAGCGCCGCCACCCCCAGCGGCAGCAGCAGCCCGCCGAGTAGCGCCGTGGCGAAGGGGCTGAGCCAGCGTGCCAGGCTCCATTCCACCACCCGGCCGAACACCTGGAACGGGCCGAACAGCGAGGCCACCGCAACCGCGCCCGCCGCCGGCAGGCCGATCCCGCGCATCAGCACCAGCGCCTGGACCGAGACCACGGCCGTCAGCCCCGCGCGCACGCTGAGGAACAGCCCGAGCAGCACCACCACCGCCCACCCGCCTCCGCGCGCCCCCGCATCCCGCGGGCGCGGCGGCGGTGGCGGCGCCGGGCCGGCACGCGGTACGCTGAGCAGGATCAGCGGCAGATTGATCCCCAACTGGATCAGGGCATCCGCGCCCAGCGCCCCGCGCCATCCCAGCAGATGGACCAGGGCCGTCCCCAGCGGCCAGCCGACGGTGGAGGCGAAGCCGGCCATCATGGTCACGCCGACGATCGCCGGGCGGGCGGCCTCGGGCAGCAGGCGGCCGATCGTGGCAAAGGTCGCGTCGTACAGGCCCAGCGCCATGCCGGCGCCGGTGACGGTCCACCCCAGATACCAGCCGACCACGCCGGGCAACGCCGCCATGATCGCCAGCCCCCCCGCCATCACCAGGGTGCCGGCGGCCAGCACGCCGCGCCCGCCGCTATGGTCGATCCGCCGGCCGACGATGGGCGAGGTGAGACCGCTGATCAGCAGCGCCCAGGAGAACCCGCCCACCAGAAGCGTGGGCGACAGCCCGGTCGCCGTGGCCACCGGGCGGATCAGCACCGCCGGCAAATAGAAGGTGGTGGCCCAGGCGAGGGTCTGGGTCAGTCCGAGTGCGAGCGAGAGGCGCCGGCCGAGAGGGAGGGCTTTCAGCACGTCCAGACGGGACCCTTTACGCCGCGCCACGATCCGCCGGCAGTATGCGGCGCTTATGATAAGCGGGGCGTCGATATACCATGCATACAAAGTATATCAGACATTGACGTAACGCATGGCTTGCGATAATAGCACCTCACCGGCCACAAGCCGGGACAATGACCGGCGCCCCCCCCAAAGGGCGTCCCCCAGGGGCACCCTCACGGGATCACCCCGCAGGGCACAACAGCCGGCATTGCGACAGGGAGTAGCAACAATGTCTGCAAGCGCAGGGGCCGCGCCGACCGAGCCATGGTGGCGTGAACCCACCCACGATCAATGGATGGCGTATATCGCCGCCTGGCTCGGCTGGACGCTGGATGCGTTCGACTTCACGATCTTCCTGCTGATCATGGTGCCGATCTCGAAATACTTCCACGTGCCGCTGCTGGCGGTCACGGCGGTGTTCGCGATCACGCTGTGGATGCGGCTGATCGGCGCCACCGCGTCCGGCTGGCTGGCGGATCGGGTGGGGCGGAAGCTGCCGCTGATGATCTCGATCCTGTGGTACTCGATCTGCAATTTCCTGGCCGGGCTGGCACCAAGCTTCCTGCTGCTGTTCGTGTTCCGCGCCCTGCTGGGGATCGGGATGGGGGCGGAATGGCCGGCCGGCGCCGCGTTGGCGATGGAATCCTGGCCGCCGCGCTCGCGCGGGTTCATGAGCGGCATCCTGCAAGGCTCCTGGGCGCTGGGGTTCCTGCTGGCCAGCGGCATCTATGGCCTGCTGTATTCCAGCTGGGGCTGGCGCGGGATGCTGCTGATCGGCGTGCTGCCGGCGCTGGGCGTATTGTGGATCCGCAAATACGTGAACGAACCCAAGGTCTGGGTGGAGAACCGCCGCAAGCAGCGCGAACAGGGCCACGAATTCCGGACGCCGCTGTTCGAGATTTTCCGCCCCCGCGTGCTGGGCAACACCATCACCGCCTGTCTGTGGATGGCCAGCGGTTTCGTGATCTACTACACCGTATTCGGTCTGTTCGCGGTGCATCTGGAAAAGGATCTGCATTTCGGCCCCGGACTGGTGGCGCTGCCGCTGGCGCTGACCAACGTGGCCACTTTCTGCGCCAGCGGGTTGTGGGGCTGGGTGTCGGACAAGATCGGCCGGCGCTGGGGCATGATCCTGCCCGCGATCCTGGGCGTGCTGGTCACACCGCTGTACCTGTTCCCTAGCAGCTATGCGATGCTGGTCGCGGCCTTCACCCTGCAAGGCTTCTTCCTGGGCGCAATCTACGGGCAGAATCCGGCCTATCTGTCGGAACGCTTCCCCACCGAGGTGCGCGCCACCGCAGCCGGGTTCTGCTACCACCAGGGCGCGATCTGGGCCGGGTTCGCGGGACCGCTGCTGACCGCCTGGGCGGCCACGCAGTCCTCGGGCTTCGTGATGCCGATGCTGTACACCACGCTGGGCGCCGCCGCGGTGTTCGTGGTCGCGCTGCTGCTGGGGCCGGAGACGAAGGGCAAGGTGCTGGTCTCCGACCTGACCCTGGTGCCGGAGATCTGATAGGTCTCGGCGCGCACAGCGACGCAGGGCCGGGCCAGGATCAGGCCCGGCCCGGTTGCGCTGCCACCTGATCAGAAGAACCGGGCGAACGCGTCCAGAACCTCGGCCGGGGCTTCCTCGGCCAGGTAATGCCCGGCGGGAACGGCGGCGCCGGTCACCTCGGCGGCGCAATAGCTCCGCCAGATCGTCAACGGATCGTACCACGCGCCGATCTTGCCGCGCGCGCCCCATAGCGTCAGAATCGGGCAGGCCACGCGCCGACCGGCGGCGCGGTCGATACGGTCATGGATCAGATCGATTCCGGCGGCCGCGCGGTAATCCTCGCACATGCCGACGATCGTTGCGGGCTGGCGGGCCGCGCCCAGGTAATCCTCCAGCGCCGCGGGGTGGAACAGGTCGGAGGGACGCGGCGAGCGATTGGTATGGGCGTGAAACCAAAGCTCGGGCGCGGCCGAGATCAGCGCCTCGGGGAACGGATGCGGCTGGGCGAACCAGAACCAGTGATAATAGCCGAGCGCGAAATCCATGTCCGTGCGTGCGAAATGTTCCGAGGTCGGCACGATA
>JAKAZJ010000358.1 GCA_021826565.1 Pseudomonadota bacterium
CGCGGGTCCCGGCGCACCCCCCACCCACTCCGAACCAAAGGGAAGGGTTCCAAGGGCCTACCCTTGGCGGGGGTCCAGGGGGCAGCGCCCCTTGGCCTTCCCTGCCCCCCTACCACGCCCCCCCAACCCCCGCCACGATCAGCCGGCGATGCTGTGGGCGAAGGCGAGCAGGTCCTGTTCGGCCGGTGGCTTTTCCAGAACGTTGACATGGAGGGAGGCGGCGCGGGCGATGATTGCGGCCGAGGGTGATCCGGTGATCAGCAGCACCGGCAGCGCGTCTCCGGCCGCGCGCAGCTGCGCGACCAGTTCCAGACCGGTGACGATGGGCATATGGTGATCCAGGATCAGGCCGCATGGATTGCTGCGCGCGCGCCGGGCGGAGAACTCGGCGGCGGAGGCGAAGGCGTCCACCGAAAACCCTGCGACCTCCAGCAGAAACCGCAACGATTCCCGCACTGCCGGGTCGTCGTCCACGATCGCGATCCTGGCTGCGTCAGGCGCGGTCATGGCCGGATCGCGGGGCGGGAAGCGTGCGGCATAGCTCGGGTCCGGTCGGCTGGGGCGGGACGCGCGCCCGATACCACATCACAGGATCGGCGCTGGCGGCGCGTTGACGCAGATCAATGGTGGGGATTTTCCGGTGGCATCTCGGCCGCCGGCAGGGTCAGGCGGAAAATCGTGCCGCCATCTGGGTTGGTCTCGGCCGACAGCGTGCCGCCATGGGCCTGCACGATCGCACGGCAGATCGACAGCCCGACGCCAAGGCCCGAGGGTTTGGTGGTGACGAAGGGTTGAAACAGGCGTTCGCGTACGGTCTCGGGCAGACCCGGGCCAGTGTCGGCGACGTTGATTTCCACAAATGCCGCGTCGATCCGGCGGGTGGCGACGGTCAGTTCCTGGCGCTCCTGGCCGGCCATGGCCTCGATCGCGTTGCGCATCAGGTTGAACAGCACCTGTTCGATCTGCACCCGATCGATCATCGCGCAGCCGGCGTCAGGCGCGATCCGGCGGACCAGCCGCAGCGGCTGCGCGCGGGTGCCGATCAGCGCCAGGGCGCAGGCTTCCTCGATCGCCGCGGCCAGCGATTCCGGGTGGGTCTCGGCCTCGCGCTTGCGCATGAAATCGCGCATCCGCTGCACGATCCCGGCGCCGCGCGCGGCTTGTTCCACGATCCGCGTGATGGCGCCGGCGGCTGCCTCGGTCCGGCCCGCCGCCAGCAGCCGCTCCGCGCCGGCGGCGTAGTTGGCGATGGCGGTGAGCGGCTGGTTGATTTCATGGGCCAGCGCCGAGGCGATCTGCCCCAACTCCGACAGGCGCGAGACATGGACCAGCTCGGATTGCTTGGCCCGCAGCGCCGCCTCGGCCTCGCGCCGGTTGGTGATGTCGTGGGCGATACACGAGGCGCCGGTAATCCGTCCCTCGGCGTCGCGGATCGGCGCTACCGTGACCAGCACCGGCAGCAGCGTTCCGTCGGCGCGCCGGCGCAGGGTCTCGAACGGTTCCACGCGCCCGCCGGCGCGGATACGCGCGGCCATCGCGGCGGCCTCGGCCGCGTGTTCCGGCGGCACCAGCGCGCTCAGGGCCTGGCCCAGCATGGCCCGCGCCGGGTAGCCGAACATGCGCTCCGCGGCAGCGTTCCAGCTGGTGATATGCCCGTCCAGATCCTCGCACAGGATCGCGTCGTCCGAGGTTTCAACGATCGCGGCCAGGCGGAACAAGGCGGCGTTGGCTTCGGCGGTGGCGCCGATATCGGTGGCGATTTCCAGGACTGCCCCGTCCGGTTCCGCCACCCAGTGCATGGCCACGTCCAGGCGCTGCCCGGCGGCGCCGCGCTGGCGCGCGATGCCGTGCCAGGCGCCCTCCGATTCCAGTTTCGCCGCGATCACGCCGGGCGGATCGGAGGGATGCGTGTCCAGCAGCGCCGCCGCATGCTGGCCGATCGCGTCCGCGGCCGACCAGCCGTAGAGCCGCGTCGCGCCCTCGGTCCACAAGCGGATGCGCCCGTCGGCGCCGCGCAGCAGCGCCGGGATATGGGCGAACGCGGCGGGAGCGAGGGCGGTTGGCAGCCGATCCCCCATCCGACCTCAGACCGCGGCGAGCTTGCCGCCGCGCAATTCGGCGGTGAGCGTCCCCAGCGCGCGTTCCACGCGGGTCAGCAGATCGTCGGTCTCGGTCCGGGAGATGATCAGCGGGGGGGAGAAACACACCGTCTCCCCCGGCACGGCGCGCGAGATCACCCCTTCCGATTCCATCAGCTTTGTCAGCCGCGGGCCGATCTTCGCCGCGGCGTCGAATTTGCGGTGACTGGCCTTGTCTTCCATCAGCTCGAAGGCCGCGATCAGACCCATGCCGCGGACTTCGCCCACCAGCGGATGTTCGGCGAAGCGGCGGCGCAATTCGGACTGGAAATGCGCGCCGACATCGGCGACATGGGCGCCGATATTCGTTTCGTCGTAGATTTTCAGGGTCTCGATCGCGACCGCGGCGGGCACCGGGTGGCCGGAATAGGTGAAGCCGTGGCCGAAGGTGCCGATCTTGTGGCTTTCCGCGGCCAGCGCCTGGAACACGCGTTCGTTCACCATCACCGCGCTGATCGGCAGATAGGCCGAGGACAGCGCCTTGGCGCAGACCAGGATGTCGGGTTCGATCCCCAGCGTCTGGCTGCCCCAATAGGCGCCGGTGCGCCAGAAGCCGCAGATCACCTCGTCGGCGACAAACAGCACGTCGTACTTGCGGCAGACCGCCTGGATTTTCGGGAA
This sequence comes from Pseudomonadota bacterium, assembly GCA_021826565.1. Next base: position 2,760 of record JAKAZJ010000358.1, read on the forward strand.
GTAACCGCGCGGCGGCACGATCACGCCACCGGCACCCATCACCGGTTCGGCGAACATCGCCGCGATGGTTTCCGGGCCTTCGGCCAGGATCAGGCGTTCCAGCGTGTCGGCGCAGCGTGTCGCGAAGGCGTCTTCGTCTTCGCCGGGCCGGGCTTCGTGGTAGTGATGCGGCGTCATGGTGTGGACGAAGCCGGGTAGCGGCACGTCGAAGCTGCGATGGTTGGCAGGCAGGCCGGTCAGCGAGGCCGCGGCGAGCGTGATGCCGTGATAGCCCTTGACCCGGCCGATGATCTTCTTCTTCGCCGGGCGCCCCAGCGCGTTGTTCATGTAGCGGATCATCTTGATCGCGGTATCATTCGCTTCCGATCCGGAATTGGCGAAGAACACCTTGCTCATCGGCACCGGCGCGCGGGCCAGCAGCATCTCGGCCAGTTCGATGCAGGGTTCGTGCGATTTGGCGGTGAAGCCGTGATAGAACGGGAGCTTGCGCATCTGCCGCGCGGCGGCTTCGACCAGGCGTTCGTTGTCGAAGCCGAGGGAAGCGCACCAGAGACCGGCCACCGCTTCGATATAGTCCTTGCCCGCGTCGTCCCACACCCGCACGCCCTTGCCGTGGGTGATGACAGTGGGACCGACGGTGAGATGCGCTTCGAGGTCGGTATAGGGGTGCAGGACGCTGGCGATATCGCGGGCGGCGTTGGAATTGGCGCCGAAATTCGGGCTCATTGGTCTCTCCTCACGTTCGGGCCTCCGCTTCGGGCCGGATCGGAGACGGGAGTGTAGAAGCGGCGGGGAGGGATAGGAAACCCCCGACGTGACCGAGGACAGGGGGATCGGGTTTCGTGGCTCCGGGGGATGGCGCCCGACGCCGCACGGCGGCGGTCGAGGGCGGATTCCGGACCAAGTCTGCCGGCTCATTCAGGGATTTCGGTAGTTTGTTCCGTAATAGA
>JAKAZJ010000359.1 GCA_021826565.1 Pseudomonadota bacterium
GTCAGCCGCAGGTTGGTAATCAGCGGGCCGAACCAGCGATCGGTCTCGACGATCCCCTCGAACAGCTCGTAGCCGCCATGGCGGGGGATGTTGGCCGGTGCGCGCACCAGGCTGCTCCAGCCGGGCGCGGTGCGGACCACGTAGCCGGTCCAGAGCTGGATCAGGCCCGGCTCCTGCAGGGCGCCCATGAAGGGGGGCGAGAACTCCTGGATTTCCGGCGGGGCGGCGGCGTCGAATTGCGCGCGAAACCCGGGGAACTGGGCGGCGGTCAGCGGCAGCCACTGGCCGGCGCCCTGGAAGCTCCAGGTCACGTTGTGGCCGTCCCAGACCAGGGTGAAATTGGTCGGTGGGAAAATGTAATAGCCGAACGCGGCGGCCGAGGTGGCGGGCTCGCAGTAGCGAAAGGCGCGCGTCGGCAGCGATCCGGCGGCCGAGCGGTCGGCGCGCATCGGCAGACGCGCTTCCGGCAGAAAGCGGTGGAAGGTGATGAGTTTCGGCTTTTCGTCGGAGTTGGGTGCTTCGGTCATGGCCGGCTGCCTTGGTGGTCCCAGGGCCACATCCTAGCGGCCCGTCGTGCCAGGGCGTGAATCCGCAGCGACTCGGCCGTGATTCGGCCCACCCCATGGTCGCGTTCCCGGCGCCGCGGCGGTACCATGGGTCATCGATCGCGGCACCCCGGCAAGGACCATCAGCATGAACGACCCCGTCACGGACCGTCGCGAGATCCGCGAACTCCTGGAAAACTGGGTGATCTGGCGCGATGCCGGGCATTGGGACCGATTCCGCACTGTTTGGCACGACGACGGCGTCATGATGGCGACCTGGTTTCAGGGAACCGCCGACGCGTTCATCCGGGTCAGCAAGGAGGGGTGGGACAAAGGCGTCAGCATCCTGCATTTCCTCGGTGGCATCTCGATCGACCTGGCGGGCAACCGGGCGGTGTCGCAGACCAAGATGACGATCTCGCAGCGCGGCGACGTGGACGGCGTTCCGTGCGATATCGTCTGCACCGGCCGCTTCTATGACTTCCTGGAACGTCGCGACGGCCGCTGGGGCCTGGTGCTGCGCCAGCCGATCTACGAGAAGGACACGCTGATGCCCGTCAGCCCCACGGCGCGGCCGGACCTGGACGTGGCCCTGCTGGCACGGTTTCCGGTCGGCTACCGGCATCTGGCCTATCTCCAGACCCGGCTGGGCTACACCGTGAAGCCTGACATGCCCGGCCTGAAAGGCTCGGAGGTCGAGCGGCTCTATGCGCGCGGCGCACGGTTTCTCGCCGGTGGCAGCCTGTAGCCATGCTGTCGCTCGCCCATCTGACGGTCCTCGACGCGCATCCGTTGGAGTTGATCGACGCCGCACTGGCCGGCGGCTTCGACGCCATCGGCCTGCGCATCATCGCCCCCTTGCCGAGCGATACGATCGTGCCAGTGATCGGCGACGCCCCCCTGATCCGCGCGATTGCGGCGCGCCTGGATGCGACCGGCCGCCGTCTGTTCGATATCGAGGCGGTCTGGCTGATGCCGCACACTGATGTCGCCGCGCTCGAACCGGCGCTTGCCCTCGGCAGCCGGCTTGGAGCGCAGTATCTTCTGGTGGTCGGCAACGATCCGGACCCGGCCAGGCTGGCGGAGAATTTTGCCCGGCTCTGCGATCTTGCCGCCGATCATGGGATCGGGATCGCGCTCGAACCGATCCCCTATGTCCAGCTGGCGACGCCGGCGCAGGCGCTGGCGCTGCTTGCGGCGGTGCGCCGGCCGAACGCGAAACTGCTGATCGATGCGCTGCATTTCCATCGCGCTGGCGCCGATCTCGCCGAACTGGCGGGCATCGATCCGTCCTGTTTTCCCTACCTGCATTTGTGCGACGCCGCCGCCGGCGCCCCACCGCCCGAGGGTTTGCGCGCAGAAGGCCGGGGCGGTCGCTGCTACCCCGGTGAGGGAGCGTTGCCGCTGGCCGGGTTCCTGCGCGCCTTCCCCGCCGATATCCCGATCGGCGTCGAGGCCCCCTGCGCCCGCTATGCCCATCTGCCAGTGATGGAACGCGCCCGCATTTGCGGCGCCGCCACGCGGGCGCTGCTCCGCGGCGTACGCGCGGGCTGAACCGGCCGCACCGGAGTGCTACTGCCCGGCCAGCGCCGCTTCCGCGGTTCGCACCGCCTGCAACGGCAATGCCGCGCGCCCGACCACCTGGCCGCCGACGCAGGCGAGCCAATCCGCGCCGTCCGGTGGGGCAGGGCGCAGTTCCACCACCTTCGCTTGATCGTCGAGCGCGACGGCGCGGTATTCGCGCCAGTTGAACCGGATCGGGCCGCGCAAACGAACAACGCGGGCGATGGCTTCGCCCGCGTCGTCCAGACCGATCCATTCGCGGGCGCGGGGCAGCCCCGCGCCATCTTCCGTGCGCCCCCGCGTCCAGTGCAACCGGGGCGCGGGCATGTCAGCTGCCCGCCATCATGCGCTTTTCGCCATGATTTCGTCGGCGATGTTGCGCGGCACCGGATCGTAGTGATGGAACTGCATGGTGAAGCTCGCCCGCCCCTTGGTCATGCTGCGCAGGTCGGAAATATAGCCGAACATTTCCTTCAGCGGAATATGGGCGCGCACAATGATGGTGGACCCGGAACTGTCCTGGTTCTGGATGATCCCGCGCCGGCGATTGAGGTCGCCCACGACATCGCCCACGTGATCCTGCGGCGTGGTCACTTCCACGTCCATGATCGGTTCCAGGATGATCGGGTTGGCCTTCTTCATGCCGTCGCGGAAGCAGGCCTTGGCGGCGATTTCGAATGCCAGCGCCGAGCTGTCCACGTCGTGGTATTTGCCGTCGATCAGCCGGTATTTGAAATCGACGGTCGGGAACCCGGCCAGCACGCCGGTTTCGGCCTGCACGCGGATGCCCTTCTCCACCGCGGGGATGTATTCCCGCGGTACCGAGCCGCCGGTCACGCCATTCTCGAACACCACGCCGCCGTTGCGCTCCATCGGCTCGAAGGTGATTTTCACCTCGGCGTACTGGCCCGAACCGCCGGTCTGCTTCTTGTGGGTGTAGATCTCGGTGTGCGGGCGGGTGATGGTTTCCCGGTATGCCACCTGCGGCGCGCCGATATTGGCGTCCACGCCGTATTCGCGCCGCAGCCGGTCGATGATGATTTCCAGATGCAGTTCGCCCATGCCGGACAGGATGGTCTGGCCGGATTCCTGATCGGTGCGCAGCCGCAAGGAAGGGTCCTCCCCGGCCAGCTTCTGCAGGCCGAGCGACATTTTCTCGATCGAGTCCTTGGTCTTCGGCTCCACCGAGATATCGATCACCGGCACCGGGAACGCCATGCGTTCCAGCACCACCGGATCGGACGCGGCCGCCAGCGTATCGCCGGTCCCGGTATCCTTCAGCCCGACAAAGGCGGCGATGTCGCCGGCGGAGACCTCCTTGATCTCGGCGCGCTTGTCGGCGTGCATCTGGAACATCCGGCCGATGCGCTCGCGGTGGTCCTTGGTGGTATTCAGGACCGTGTCGCCGGATTTCAAGGTGCCGGCATAGACGCGCACGAAAGTAAGCGTGCCGTATTTGTCGTTGATGATCTTGAACGCGAGCCCGGCGAAGGGCGCGTCCGGATCGGCCTTGATGCGCCGGCGGTCGGAATGTTCGCCGTCCTCCTCGCCCTCACCGGCGGCAACCGAGATGCCGGG
>JAKAZJ010000360.1 GCA_021826565.1 Pseudomonadota bacterium
CTCCGTCATAACCCGCCGCCAGGCGCCCCTTGCCCAGCGCGCCATAGACCCGCGCCGGGCCGGCGCACATCAGATCGACCAGGCGCGGCAACGTCAGGCGCCCGGCGTTTACGTGATCCAGCATGATCGGCACGATGGTCTGCACCCCGGTCAATCCGGCGGCCGTGTCGGGCCAGGGGCGCTCCTTGGCGGCGCGGGAATGCGGGGCGTGGTCGGAGCCGACCGTGTCCACGGTACCGTCGGCGATCGCTGCCCAGGCGGCCTCGTAATGGCGACGGTCGCGGATCGGCGGGTTCATAACCGCGTACCCGCCGAGGGTTTCGTAGGCTTCGGGACCGATCTGGGTCAGATGGTTCAGTAGCACCTCGCAGGTCGCCAGATCGCGGAAGCCACGCAGATACGCGAGTTCCTCGGCCGTGGAGACGTGCAGGATATGGGCGGGCCGTCCGGTGGCCTGTGCCAGCGCCATCAGCCGGCGGGTGCCGAGGAACGCGCATTCCACGTCGCGCCAGTCCATGTGCCGCGCAAAGGGTTCGCCCGAGGCGAACAGTTTGCGGCGGTCCCGCAACCGGTATTCGTCCTCCGAATGATACGCGATGCGCCGCCGGCCGGACCGCATGACCCGTTCCAGGGAGGCGTCGTCCTCGACCAGCAGATCGCCGGTGGAGGAACCGGCAAAGATCTTGATCGCGCAGACGCCCTCGGTCAGCTCCAGCGCGGCCAGCTCGGGAATGTTTGTTTTGGTGCCGCCGACATACAGCCCGATATCGCACCAGGATTCCCGCGCCGCGTAGTCCTGTTTCCAGGCGAGGCGCGCGGTATCGGTGATCGACGGCGCGGTGTTCGGCATATCGAAGACCGCTGCCAGGCCGCCGAGGACAGCGGCCCGCGTGCCGGTGGGGATGGTCTCGATGGCCGCGTCCCCCGGGTCGCGCAAATGCACATGCGGGTCGATCAGGCCGGGCAGGACATGCAGGCCGCGAGCGTCGATCGTTTCGGTCGCGCTGGCTGCGGCGGGCACGCCGAGTGCAGCGATTTTGCCGTCCTGGACGCCGATATCGGTCGCTTCCATGCCCCATGGCAGGACGGCGGTGCCGTGGCGGATCAGCAGGTCGTAGTGATGCGTCATGGCAGTGGCTCCGGTTGCCCTTCCGCGCCAGTCATAGCGACCGCCGGGCGGTTGCCGCAATCGTGCGGTTGGGCCGCCCGGGCGCGGTGGCAGGCAAGGTGGTGCATCGTTCCACGACACCGGCGCGCTATAATGTCAGCCCGCCGTCCACCACGATGGTCTGCCCCGTCACCATCGCCGCGCCAAAGCCCAGAAACAGGATCACCTCGGCCAGGTCTTCGGGCGTGCAGCGGCGTTTCAGGGCCGCGCCCTCGATCGAGCGGCGGCGTTCTTCTTCGGTCCAGTCCACCATCCAGTCGCTGTCCACCGCGCCCGGTGCGATCGCATTCACCCGCACCTCGGGCCCCAAAGCCCGCGCCAGGTTTTGCGTCAGGCTGACCACGCCCGCCTTGGTGGCCCCGTACGCCAGGGACGACCCGGCGCGACCAAGCCCGGCGATCGATGCGGTGTTAACAATTGCCCCCCGCGTCGCCCGCAGCGCCGGCGCCGCGGCATGGGCGCAGCGGAACACGCCGAGCAGGTTCACCGACAGCAACGCCTGCCAGAACGTCTCGGTCATCGCGTCCAAATTGGACGGCGGAATACGCCGGTTCGTGCCCGGGGTCCCGGCGTTGCTGATCAGCAGGTCCAGCCGGCCCAGCGCCGCGACGGCGTCCGCTACCATCCGCTCCGCCTCACCGGGTGTCCCGACATTACCGGGAGCGGGGATCGCCTGGATGCCCTCGGCGCGCAGCTGCGCCACGGCCGCGGCCCCGCGCGGGTCGTCCGGCAGGTGGTTGATCGCAACGGCGGCGCCGTTGGCGCCCAGCATTCGGGCCGTGGCGAAGCCGATGCCGGACGCGCCGCCGGTGACCAAGGCGGTCCGGCCGGCCAAGTCGTAGCGGATCGTCATACGTTCCTCCGAGGGCTGTTCCCGCGCCCTGGACGAACCCAGGCGCCGGCGGCATGGTCGCGCCGCCCGGCCGCTTGCCGAGCGCGCATTACGCCTCATCTACTCTTTCAACCGCCACGCGTCAGGAACCAGCACGCCATGGATACGCTCATCGGCCAGCCGCAGACCGCCGACAGCCCGGTGATGATCGTGGACGGCGATCAGAAGACCTTCATGCAGGACGTGATCGAGGCGTCGCGCCAGCTTCCCGTCCTGGTCGATTTCTGGGCCACTTGGTGCGGCCCATGCAAGACGCTGACACCCATGTTGGAGAAAGTGGTGCGCGCCGCCGGAGGCCGGGTGAAGCTTGTCAAACTGGATATCGACAAGAACCGCGCGCTGGTCCAGCAGCTGGTGCAGATGGGGCTGCCGCTCCAATCCGTGCCAACCGTCGCCGCGTTCTGGCAGGGCCAGATCGCCGATCTGTTCCAGGGCGCGCTGCCGGAATCGGAGGTGAAGCGCTTCGTCGAGAGTGTGCTGAAACAGGCTGGCGGCGCCATGCCCGCCGCCGACTTGCTGGCCGACGCCAAGGCCGCGATGGAAGCCGGCGACGCCCAGGGTGCAGGCGAACTCTACAGTGCACTTCTGGAACAGGAACCCGAGAATCCCGCAGCTTGGGCCGGCCTGATCCGCACCTTGATGGCGCTGGGCCAGGAAGACCAAGCCGAGCAGGCCCTGGCCCAGGTCCCCGCCGCGATTGCCGAGCACCCCGAGATTGCCGGCGCCCGCTCCGCCCTGATCCTGGCGCGCGAGGGCCGCGCCGCCGCCGCGGGGCGCAGCGCGCTGGAAGGCCGGGTTGCCGCCGATCCCGCCGATTACCAGGCGCGCTACGAACTTGCCACCGCGCTGAACGCGCAGGAAGACCGCGAGGCCGCCGCGGCGCAGCTGCTGGAAATCATGCGCCGCCAGCGCGGCTGGAACGAGGACGCGGCTCGCTTGCTGCTGCTGAAATTTTTCGAGGCCTGGGGCGTCGATGATCCGGCAACCATGGCGGCTCGCCGCAAGCTCTCGGCGCTGCTGTTCTCCTGATGCCGTCGTTCCACCCGCGCGCCGAGGACCTGCCGGAAGAGATCCCGGTATTCCCGCTCGCGGGTGCGCTGCTGCTCCCTCGGGGCAAGCTGCCGTTGAATATCTTCGAGTCGCGCTATCTGGCGATGACCGAGGACGCGCTGGCGGCGGGACGGATGTTCGGCATGATCCAGCCCGACCCGGGCGCCGCTGACGTGGCGGGAGTGTACCGGATCGGCTGCCTCGGGCGGCTGTCGTCGTTCAGCGAGACCGATGACGGGCGCTACCTGATCACATTGTCCGGCCTGCCGCGGTTCGAGACCCTGGCGGAACTGGCCATGCGGCGAGGCTACCGGCGGATGCGAGTAAGCTACACCCGGTTCCTGGCCGATCTGGACCCCGACCCGGCGGCGATCGGCGTGGCGCGCGAGACGCTGCTGGCCGCCTTGCGCGCGTATTTCACGCATCGCGGCTTCGATGCGAACTGGGAGGCGATCGGCCGCCTGGACGATCCGACCCTGGTCACCACGCTGTCTATGGTCTGCCCGTTCGAACCGGCCGAAAAGCAGGCCCTGCTGGAAGCTGCCGATTTGCCCGCCCGGGCTGCCATCC
>JAKAZJ010000361.1 GCA_021826565.1 Pseudomonadota bacterium
ATTCTGCGCGGCGCCGCGACGCGAGAAGACTGGATTATCGAGATCGGCCCCAGCTACGCCCCGGTCGCTCCCAAGGCGGCGGGGTGGCATACCCATGTTGTGGACCTTATTGACCAGGCCAGGCTGCGCATCAAATACCAGGATGCGCAGGTTCCGGTCGATCGGATCGAACCCGTCGATACGATTTGGGACCACGGGCAGCTTGACCAAGCGGTGCCGGAGGGGTTGCATGGCCTCTTCGACCGGCTGATTGCGAGCCACGTCATCGAGCATCTTCCCGATCCCGCCGGGTTTCTGAATGCCGCGGCGCGTCTGCTCAAGCCGGATTCGGAGATCGCCCTGGCCGTGCCGGACAAGCGGTTCTGCTTCGACTATTTCCGCACCCCCAGCACCACCGGCGAGATGATCGAGGCCTATTTCAGCCGACGTTCCTCCCCAGCCCCCCGGGACCTATGGAATCATCTAGCCTATAGCGTCACGGCGGATGGGGCGCTGGCCTGGCCGCCGGGAGTGACGGCCACGCCTCGCCTGATGGCCGAATTTTCGCAACTGAAGGCGCTGCTCCCCAGCTTCGCGTCCGGCGCGCCGGCGCTCCGTGACGACTGCCATATCTGGCGGTTCACCCCGGCCGGCTTCACGCTGGTTCTGTTCGAACTGGGGCAGCTCGGGATCATCGACTGGCATCTGCACCGGCTGGAATATCTCGGCGGCTTCGAGTTCTTCGCCATCCTTCGCCGCGGCGTCCCCGCGCTTCCCGATATGGCCACGGTCGCGTCCCACCGGCTGGATCTTCTCGGCCGACAGCAGCGGGAGCAGTATGAGCACGCGGAACTTGCGAAAGCCGCGGAACGGCTCTTCCGCTCTCAAGCCGCGCGACCCGACGACGCAGCCATACTGTTTGCTCAGCTGGAGCAACAAGGGCGCCGGCTGACGGAACTCGAACAGGTCCTCGCCCGCCTGCACGGCCCGCTCGCCCGTGCGGCTTGGGTCTTGCGCAAGCTCGGATTGCGCCGGCGGCCCCACGGGAGCAGGCATTGAGCGCGCCGGGCGGGTCGCCGCTGGACGCCGACGTGCTGCAGGCGCTTGGCGCGCGCCTCTACGGCGACCATCCGAATCGTAAGGCGCCCAGCTACCTGCGCGAGTACGCGCGGCTGCTGCACGGCCGTCGCGACGCCCCTTTGCGCATCCTGGAACTCGGCATCGCCACCGGCACGTCGCTGCTGCTGTGGCATGAGTACCTCCCGAAGGCGACCATCGTGGGCGTCGATATCCTACCGGCACCCGACTGCGTCATCGGCAAGGAGCGCATCATCTGCCTGCGCGGCAGCCAGGACGATCCACACACGCTGGATCGTGCGGCGGCCCTCGCTGGCGGCCCGTTCGATCTGATCGTCGATGATGCGTCGCATATCGGCTATCTGACCAAGCGGGCATTCGCCTACCTGTTCCCGCGCTGGCTGCTGCCCGGCGGGCATTACGTGATCGAGGATTTCGGAACAGGAATGATGGTGGAATATCCGGATGGCGAGGCATTTGTCGAGCCACGCTGGGACGATGCCGAGCCTGGAACCCGCCGCTTCGAGAGCCATCAGTCCGGCATGGTCGGGGTGGTGAAGCAGTTGATCGATCACATGATGACCGAATTGATCGCCGGGCGTCCCGCGGCCTTCGCCATCGCGCGGGTTACAATCCTGACCAATATCGCCGTCGTCGAAAAGGAACCCACCGCGACGGTAGGGCCGCCGCCGGACCCCTACCCGCAAGTGCGAACCGGGCGCACGTCGCCCGACCTGCCGGCCCTCGCGGACGCGATCCGGCAACAGGACGCGCGTCTCGCTGCCGCGGAAGCACAGTTGGGACGCCTGCTCCAGGCCCTGCGTCCCTTGCTGCGTCTGGCGCGCTGGCTGGGAGTGCGCCGGTCCAGATAGGGCGGCGCGCCGCCCCCGGTCTGACCGGGTCCGCGGCGCGGTTGCTACCGCAGTACCCGGCGCAGGACAGGGCGCAGGGAGTCGACGACCGGAAGAAGCCACCATGCGAGCTCGGGGTGGCGCATCAGCGGACCCAGGCTGCCCAGCATCAGCCGGACTTTCAGGCGGTGCCGGCGCGCGACGAACAAGAGATTGTCCGCAGCCACCTGGGCGTCGGTCACGCGCCGCTCCTGCAGGGCGCGGGTATATTCGTGCACGAGCATCGGGAAGAATCTCGGCGCCAGCAGATCCCGTGTATAGAACCGCTGCAACCGCGGTACATCGGGAAACTGGCGTATCAATTTGTGCAGGTAGGCCATCCGGCTTTCGGCCATACGGGGTGAGAACGAGGCGCTGCGCAGAAAGACCCGCCAGCGGGTGACCGCCTCGTCGGTATAGCTGCAGCCGAACCCGGCGCGGAACATGCGCAGAAACAGATCGTCGTCCTCGTAGCCCGAAAGGCTCTCGTCGAACCCTCCGACCGCGTCGAACGCCTCGCGGGTAAACAGCGAAGCGGACGGAAGCACGAACATATCGTGGCGCAGGCAATCATCCACATCCCGCTTCGGGTGTGGCGAAGGGCTGAGCCGGAGGCAGCGGCGAATCATCAGCTGCCCGGCCTCGTCCACCTCGTCGAGATTGGCATAGCTCCAGCCCAGCGGACGGGCGGCGGGCTCCAGGAAGGGGCGAGCGAGGACCTCGATATGGTCGGGATACCAAGCGTCGTCCTGATCGAGCAGCGCAATATGTGTTCCGTGCGCCCATGCAATCCCGAAATTGCGCGCGGAGGACTGTCCGCCGTTCGACTTGCGCAGCAGCGTGATCGGGTGATCGGAGGCAAGTTCCTGAACCAGATCCGGCCCCGAATCGGTCGAGCCGTCGTCGACGACGATGACTTCAGACGGCGGCAGGGTTTGCGCAAACACGCTCTTCAGCGCTTCGGTGATGAAGCGAGCCCCATTATAGAGCGGGATTACCGCGGAGATCCGCATCGCGCTCGCGGCCCGTGCCCGCGGATCACCGGCTGCCCGGGCCGCGTGAGCGACGGCCTCGGATATCTGCCGACGCAACTCCGCGTTGTCCCGCTCCAGCACGGTCACGCGGCTTCTCTCGAACCGCAACTCGGCCTCCCGTTCCCAATGGGTTCCGAGGCAGGCGAATCGCTCGCGAATACGCCGGACGGCGTCGGCACTGTCGGCGCGGGTCAGGGCGGCAACGGGCAGCGGCGCGTCCGCCCCCACCGCCAGGACTCCGAGGCCGCTGCCATGCAGGAATTCAAAGCCCGGGTAGCGCGCAAGCAGTTCGCGCCAGAGCCGCCATACGCCGAAATCGCGTTCCAGCACATTGGTATCATGGAACAGCACGACGGCCCGGTCCGACAGCTTCGGTCGCCACGTCTCGAAATCCCGGCGCACGGAATCGTAGTCGTGCTCCCCGTCGATGTGCAGCAGATCGATGCTGCCATCTGCGAACTGGTCGCGGGCCGCGGCGAAATCCATCCGCAGCAGCGCGGAGAAGCCGCCGTACAGCGGATCGTGGAAGGCGCGAAAGTCGGTGAAGACTTCCGGACCGTAGCTCCCCAGGTGCTTGTCCCCCTCCCAGGTATCCACGGCGAAGCAGCGCGTCGGCAGGCCGCCCCGGCGGACCGCCTCGCAGAACGCCGCGTAGGAGACGCCGTGATGGGTGCCGAGCTCGACCAGCAGCCGCGGC
>JAKAZJ010000362.1 GCA_021826565.1 Pseudomonadota bacterium
CGACGATCGCCGCCAGCCCGTAGCCCTTGTATCCCTCCGTCCCGCCCAGCGGCAGCAGCGCGCCGCCCTTGCGCAGCGCCGCCGGATCGTTGGTCGGCTTGCCCTCGGCATCGATCAGCCAGCCCGGCGGCACGTCCTTCCCGCGCGCGATGGCCACCCCGATCTTCCCCGCCGCCGCCGCGGAGGTGGCCATGTCGAAGAACAGCGGCCCTTCCAGATCGGACGGCACCGCGAAGCAGATCGGGTTGGTCCCCAGCCGCGCCTTCGCCCCGCCGAACGGGGCCACGTGCTTCGGGCTGCGCCCGGAATCCGCGGTGATCATCGCGATCATCCCCTCCTCCGCCGCCATCAGCGGATAGGACGCCAGCCGCCCGATATGGCCCTGGCGATACACCGTGGTCGCGGCCACGTTCTGCGTCTTCGCCTTGGCGATGGTGTGGCGCATCGCGCGTTCCGTCACCACGTAGCCGAAGCCCCAGTTGCCATCCACCACCGTCGTGGTCGGCGTCTCCTGCACGATCTCCCATTTCGCATCGGCGATGATATGGCCCTTCTTCACCCGCTCGATATAGGTCGGGATCAGGATGATGCCGTGGCTGTCATGGCCGGCCATGTTGGCGGCGATCGACAGGCGCGCGATGGTCGCGGCATCGGCTTCGGGCGTGCCGGCGGCCACCAGCAGGGCGCGGGCCAGGATTTCCAGGCGTTCGGCGGAGACGTTGGGCATGGCGGTTCCTCCGGTGGGCGCGGGACGGTGTTCCCACCCCGCGAGTTGCGGGCTAGCCTGCCCGGAAATGCCACAGGAGGGAACCATGGCCCCGGCAACGCTGCTCGTCGGCACCGCCGCTACCAAGGATGGCGGGCTGGGCGGGATTTTCCAACGCGAACCGGGCGGGGACTGGCGCCACGTGTTCGGCGCCGCCGACGTCCACGCCCTGACCCCGCACCCGACGCGGGCGGGCGTGGTGTTCGCCGGCACCAAGGACGGCCCCTATGTCAGCGCCGATGCCGGCGCGCACTGGGAACGCGCCGCTTTTCCGGCCGGCGCGCAAGTGTGGTCGATCCTGGTCGATCCGCATGATCCCAACCTGGTCTATGCCGGCGCGTCCCCGGTGGCGGTGTATCGCAGCACCGATGGCGGCGCGCATTTCGCGGCGCTGCCGGACCCCGCCATGCCGAACCGGGTGCGGATGGATTTCCCCTGCCGCGTGATGCGCTTCGCCGCGCACCCGCAGCGCGCCGGCGAGCTTTACGCCACCTTGGAAGTCAACGGCGCCATGCGCAGCACCGACGGCGGCGAGAGCTGGCGCGATTGCAGCGCCGATCTGATCCGCCTGGCCGATGCCCCGCATCTGAAAAGCCGCATCCTGAGCGATACCGACACGGAAGGCATGTTGGACGGGCACGCCATCGTGATGACCGCGGCGGACCCGGACGCGGTGTACCTGGCGGTGCGGATGGGCGTGTTCCGCAGCGACGATCACGGCGCGTCCTGGAAGGATGTCGCGGTCGGCCGGTTCTCGCCCCACACCTATGGGCGCGACATCCGCGTCGCCCCCACCGATCCGTCGGTGATGTATGCGGCGCTCAGCGTGGCGGCGCGCTCGCAGGCGGGATCGCTGTGGCGCAGCGCCGATCTGGGCGGGACCTGGCAGCGCTTCGACAAGGTCACGCCGCACGCCACCGTGATGGGGATCGGGCTGCATCGCACCGATCCCGCGCAGGTGGCGATGGTCGCGCGCGGCGGCGAAGTGTTCGCCACCGAAGATGCCGGCGCCACCTGGTCGGCCGATCCGTTGCCCGCCGCCGGGCGCGACGCTTACGCCATTGCCAGCGTCTGAAGGGTTTTGAAGATGAAAGGCTACGTGCTCGCTGAAGTCGAAGTCACCGATGCGGCGCTGTTCGAGATCTACCGCCCGCTCGCCGCCGCCGCGATCGCCGCCCATGGCGGTCGGTACGTGATCCGCGGCGGCGCGGCCGAGCGGGTGGAAGGGACGCATCCGGACCGCCGCATCGTGCTGCTGGAGTTCGACAGCCCCGAGCGCGCCCGCGCCTGGTACCACTCCCCCGAATACCAGCACGCCAAATCCATCCGCGAACGCGCCGCGCGCACCGACGTGTTCCTGATCGACGGTCACCCGTGATCCCGCGCCCCACCGCCCAACCGCCCGGCGTCCACCACCGCCGCGTCGGCGATACGCTGGTCAGCGCGCTGAACGACGGCATCATCATCGCCGATTTCGCCTGGCTCGCCGGCATTCCGCCCGAGCAGGCGGCGGCGCTGCACCGCGCGGCGTATCGCGCCATCCCGCCGCGCATCACCGTGAACGCGTTCCTGCTGTGGCGCGCGGATGGCGGGTTAAGTCTGGTGGATGCCGGGGCCGGCGCGGCGCTGGGCCCCGATCTGGGCGGGCTGCCGGCGCGGCTGGCCGCGCTTGGTGTGACGCCGGGCGATATCGATAGCGTGCTGCTGACCCATCTGCATCCCGATCACGCCGGCGGCCTGATCGATCCCGCCGGGCACGCGCTGTTCCCCCGCGCGCGCCTGATCCTGCACGAAGCCGAAGCCGCGTTCTGGCAGGCCCCGGCCACGGCCGCGGCGGCAACCGGGGAGCAGGAACGCGCGTTCCTGACGCTGGCCCGGGCCGCACTCACCGCCTATGCCGGGCGCATCGCGCTGCTGACATCGGGCAGCCCGATCCCCGGCGTGACCGCGGTCCCGCTGCAAGGCCACACCCCGGGCCATACCGGCTGGCGCGTCGGCGTGGGCGCCGAGGCGCTGCTGATCTGGGGCGACGTGGTGCACATGCCCGGCGTCCAGTTCGCCTGCCCCGAAGCCGGGATGGGCTTCGACATCGACGTCGCGACCGCGCGCGCCAGCCGCGCCCGGATCATGGCCGAGGCCGCCGCGGACGGCTTCGCGGTGGCCGGCATGCATCTGGATTTCCCCGCCTTCGGCCATGTGGTCACGGCCGGCGGCGGCTACGGCTTCGTCCCCGACATCTGGTTTCCCGTGCCGTGAGCGAGCCGCGCCTGAAATCGCGCCTGTGGACGCAGATGGCGCTGCGCATGGGGGACGCCGCCGGCACGCCCGGCGCGGTGCTGCGCCATGGCGAGGACTCCGCCGGCGGCATCCTGGTGGTGCTGCGCGGGCGCGCCGGGCTGACCGTGCTGGACCAGACCCGCGATGCGGCGGGCGCGGCCGCCTGGACCCGCGGCACCGGCGCGGCGGCGGTCGATCAGACGGTGGCGGACGCCTATGTGGCGCGCCAGGTGAGCCGCGACCCGGATCTGTGGGTGCTGGAGTTCGAGACGCCGGACCTGACGCCGCCGTTCCCGGCGCGGATCGTCTGAGCCCGCATTTCCCATATGACCTTGGATTTCCTTGTGCATCGCAGATAAATATCGACTAAATATCAGGCAGCACAGGAACAGGATTTTTATTATGCGTATCGCTCAACTGCTGAGCCTGTCATCCCTTCTAGTCCTATCCGCTTGTGGTGGGACTATTCCCGCAACTTTTAACCAATGCCCCAGTGGCTACGCACAGGAACCATCGGGCTTTGAGAACTGGGCGCACCGCGCCAATTATCATGGCCATGGCATCCAGATCGTCGATGCCTTCGGCACCAAGAGCTGCATCTC
>JAKAZJ010000363.1 GCA_021826565.1 Pseudomonadota bacterium
AAATATTTCTCGACGGCGTGGCGCATCTCGCGGGATTCCGCCGCGGCCTCGGCCTCGGTGACGATGCGGAACCAGGTGAGCTGGTCCGGGGCGTCGCACACATAGTCCATCGGCTGTCCTCCCGGCATCTCGGGGCCCGTTGGGCACCGGAGGTTAGTCGGGCCGGTAGGCGCGCGCAATCCGGCGCGCGGGGCACCCCCGTCAGCGCGCGCCGCGACGGCCGACCTCCCGGCCCCACATCACCAGCCGGAACAGCACCAGCACGGCGCTTACCCCCATGAATCCCGCACTGATCGGGTGGCGCAGAAACACCAGCAGATCGCCGTGCGAGAGCAACAACGAGCGGCGGAAATTATCCTCCACCAGCGGGCCCAGCACGTAGCCCAGCAGGATCGGCGCCACCGGGAACTCCAGCGCCGCGAACACCGCGCCGACCAGACCGAAGGCCAGCACCTCCCACACCTCGAACAGATTGTTCTGGGTGCTGTAAACGCCGACCGAGATGAAGAACAACGCCGCCGGAAACAGGAACCGGTACGGCACCCGCAACAGCCGCACCCACAGGCCGATCAGCGGCACGTTCAGGATCATCAGCAACAGATTGCCGATCCAGAAACTGGCGATCAGACCCCAGAACAGATTGGCGTGTTCGGAAATCAGCTGCGGCCCGGGCTCGATCCCCTGGATCATCAGCGCGCCCAGGATCAGCGCCATCACCGGATCGCCCGGAATCCCCAGCGTCATGGTCGGCACGAAATCGACCTGGGTCTTGGAATGGGACGCCGCTTCCGGGGCCGCCACGCCGGCGATCGCGCCGTGGCCGAAGCGCTCCGGGTGGCGCGAGATTTTGTGCTCCAGCGCATAGGCGATGAACGTCGTGATGGTCGGCCCGGTGCCGGGGATGGCGCCGAACAACACGCCGATACCGGTGCCGCGCAGCATCGGCCCCCAGGCCTGGCGCAACTCCGCCCGGCTTGGGCGCATGTCGCGCATCCGCATCCGCAGCTTGCCGCCCGCCGGTGCCGCGCTGTTCACCCCGCGCAGGAAATCGGCCACGCCGAACAGCCCCAGCGCCAGCGCGACCAGCGCCACGCCGTCGTCCAGATCGGTGATCCCGAACGTGAAGCGCTGCGTGCCGGTCAGCACATCGGTCCCGGCCACGCCCAGCAGCAGCCCCACCACCACCATCGCCACGCCCTTCAGCGCCGAGCCGCGCGACATCGTCGCCCCGGCCAGCAACCCCAGCAGCATGATCGAGAAAATCTCGGGCGGGCCGAACCGGAACGAAATCGCCACCAGCGCCGGCGAGGCCAGGATCATCACCACGATGCCCACCGAGGCGGCGAAGAACGAGCACAGCATGGCGATCCCGAGTGCTGCCCCGCTGCGCCCGGCCAGGGTCATCGGATATCCGTCGAGGCAGGTCACCGCGTGCGGCGGGTGGCACGGCAGGTTCAGCAGGATCGCCCCGATCGCGCCGCCATATTGCGAGCCGTAGAAAATCCCCGCCAGCATCAGGATCGCCGGGATCGGATGCAGCGCATAGGTCAGCGGCAGCAGCATCGAGATCGCCGAGATCGGTCCCAGCCCCGGCAGCACCCCGATCAGATTGCCCAGCAGCACGCCGATGAACGACCAGGCCAGGTTGCCCGGACGCAGCGCCACGCCGAAGCCGGACCACAGATCGTGCAGCGACTGGAACATCATCGGCTCAGAGGGTGAAAATCAATCGAACTTGCGAATGAGCGCCCGCAGACATGGCTTGGGTTTGCTTCCGGATTTGGCAGTTCGCGGGCATTCATTCACAAACTCTCAGCCCCAGCGCAACAGCGGCAACTGGATCCGCAGCACAAAGTGGAACACGACCAGCGCGGCCAGCGTCATCGCCGCGGCCAGCGCCGCCGCCGCCGCCAGACTGTTGCGCTTGTCACCCAGCGCGGCGACGAACACCGAAACGAAGCTCGCCGGCAGCAACCCGCCCCAGCGCCCCAGCACGGCGAAGCCGGCCAGTCCGGCGCAGATCGCCAGCGGACCGCGCCAGGCGAAGGGGGCGGCGGGCGCGGCCGGGGCGGCTGCGCGCAGTCCGCCCAGCAGGATCAACGCGCCGACCACGGCGAGCAGCACCCCCAGCACCAGCGGGAAATATCCCGGTCCCATCCGGCGCAGCGTGCCGATCTCGTAGAAGCGGGCTTGCGCGGCCACGCCGATGCCCAGCGCCAGCATCAGCGCGCCACCCCCTACGTCCTTGTGCGGGCGCGTCATGGTCAGGCGGCGGCCGGTGGCTCGAACCCCTCGGCCGCGCGCAATCCGGCGGTGTCGGCCCCGGTCAGCCAGGACAGCAACGCCCGCGCCGCCGCGGGCTCGCGCGCATCGGCGCGCAATGCGGCGGCATACAGCGTGGCCAGACCGAGCGGGGCCGGCAGCGGGCCGACCACGGTCAGGCCCGGGGTATCGACAATTTCGGTAATCTGGGTGCAGCCAAGCGCGCGGGGTTCGGGCGCGGCGGCCAGCGCGCGCATCGCCGTGGCCCCGTTCGGGAACGGCCGCAGCCTGGCGCCCAGCGCCTCGGCGATCCCGAGCGCGCCCAGCACCGTCATCAGATGCACGCCGGCGGTGGAGATTTCCGGATCGGGCACATACAGCGCATCGGCGGTCAGGAACGCGGTCCGCAGATCGGCCTCGGTCGCGATCGGCGGCGCCGCATGGCCGGTGGGCACGCCGATGCCGGTTCGCGCGATGCCGATCGGGCGGATCGGTCCGACCAGCCGCCCCTGCTCCGCCAGCCGCTCCAGCAGCGCCGCGGTCAGGATCACCAGATCGCTGCGCTCACCGGCCACGACCTTGTCGAAGATCGCCCCGGCGGCGGTGAAGATGGCCGACAGGTCCTGGCCGGTCTCAGCCCGCAGCCGCGGTTCCAGCCGATGCACCAGCCCGCGCGAGGCGCCGGCGGCGAGGAGATGCAGGGTCATGCGTGGATCGGGATATGCGCGAACTTGATGACCTTCGCCCATTTGGCGATGTCGCCCTCAAGGAAGGTCCGGAACTGCGCCGGGGTCATCACCACCGGCGCCGCGCCCTGCTTCTCCCACGACGCCTTGATCGCCGGCGTGGCATCGATCCCGCTGATCAACTGGTTCAGCCGGGTGACGATGGCGGGCGGCGTGCCCTTGGGGGCCACCACGCCGAGCCACAGCACTGCCTCGTATCCCGGGACCGCGTGTGCGGCGAAGGTCGGCAGGGTGGGCAGCACCGGGGAGCGGGTCTTGCCGGTGGTCGCCACGCCGGTGACCTTCCCCGAGCGGATCAATCCGGACATGGTGGTGATCGCGTCGAACATCATATCGACCTGGCCGCCGATCACGTCGATCCGGGCCTGCGAACTGCCCTTGAACGGGACATGGACCAGGTCGATCCCGGCCATCTGCCGCAATAATTCGCCGGCCATGTGATACGGCGTGCCGAAGCCGGAGGAGGCAAAGGTCAGCTTGCCCGGCTTCTGCTTCGCCAGCGCGATCAGCTGCTCGGGGGATTTGATCCCCAGGGCCGGATGGGTGACCAGCACCAGATCGGCCGAGTTGATCGGCGCCACCGGCACGAAATCGGTCAGCAGCTTGAAAGGCTTATGCGGATAGAGCGTCTCGTTC
>JAKAZJ010000364.1 GCA_021826565.1 Pseudomonadota bacterium
CGGCGGCGTAGTGCGGCCTGGACCGAAGGGGCCGCGGGAAGATGCCGTCTTCCCCGCCGGTCTACGGGCCACACTCACGGCACTGGCCGATCTGTGTCGTGATCCGCTATCCTGCTCCTCGGTAACCACGGGGATACGGAATGGCCGAGTTGGTCGAGGTGAAGCTGGCGGAGCTTGGGATCACGCTGCCGGAGCCGGCGCGGCCGATCGCGACCTATGTGCCGTATGTGGTCACCGGCGATCTGGTGGTGATTTCCGGCCAGTTGCCGCTGCTGGCGGGGAAGGTTTCGGTCACCGGAAAACTCGGCGCCACGGTGCCGATCGAACAGGGCCAGCAGGCTGCGCAGCGTTGCTTCATAAATCTTCTGGCGCAGCTGAAAGATGCCTGCGCGGGCGATCTGGACCGGGTCCGTCGGGTGGTGCGCCTGGGCGGCTTCATTGCCTGCACGCCCGAGTTCACCCGCCATGCCGAAGTGATGAACGGCGCGTCGGACCTGGCCATGGCGGTGTTCGGAGATTCGGGGCGGCACGCGCGCACCACCATCGGCGTGCCGTCGCTGCCGCTGGACGCGGCAGTGGAGGTCGAAGGCCTGTTCGAGATCACGTGAGATCATGCCGGACGGTTCGCCTGCCCTCAGTCTGACGCTTCACGGAACGATCGCGGAGATTCCCGCCGCCGACTGGGATGCATGCGCCGGCGTCGGCAATCCGTTCGTCGGCCACGCCTTTCTGTCGGCCGTAGAAGACAGCGGCTCGGCCGGACCGCGCACCGGCTGGCTGCCGCGCCACGCGGCCCTGCGCGATGCGGCGGATACGCTGCTCGCAGTGGCGCCGATGTATGCGAAATCGCACAGCTACGGCGAATACGTGTTCGATCACGGCTGGGCGCACGCGCTGGAACGCGCGGGCGGATCATATTACCCCAAACTCCAGATTGCGGTCCCGTTCAGCCCCGTGCCCGGCCCGCGGCTGCTGATCCGTCCCGGGGCCGGGGTCGCGCCGGCGGCGCTCGGCCGGGCGCTGGCGCAGGCGGGGGCGGAGCTGGACGTGTCTTCAGTGCATGTCACATTCTGTTCGGAGGCAGAATGGAATGCACTGGGACGGATCGGCTGGTTGCAGCGGCTGGGGATGCAGTTCCACTGGCACAACCAGGGATACCGCGATTTCGAGGAGTTCCTGGACGCGCTGTCATCGCGCAAGCGCAAGGTGCTGCGGCGGGAACGGCGCGATGCGAACGCCGCCGGACTGACCTTCCAGGCACTATCGGGGGGTGATCTACGGGAGCGGCACTGGGATGCGTTCTACGGGTTCTATACCTCGACCGTGGATCGCAAATGGGGCAGCGCCTATCTGACCCGCGAATTCTTCTCGTTGCTCGGGGAACGGCTCGGCGATCGGGTGGTGCTGATGTTGGCGGAGAACGCCGGCGTCCCGGTCGCCGGTGCGCTGAACCTGGCCGGGGACGACGCCCTGTACGGCCGCAACTGGGGCTGTCGGGGCGACTGGCCGTTCCTGCATTTCGAGCTGTGCTACTATCGCGCGATCGAGTGGGCGATTGCGCACGGGCTGGCGCGGGTCGAGGCCGGGGCGCAGGGGCGGCACAAGATCCAGCGCGGCTACGTGCCTTGTGCAACCTATTCGGCGCATTGGATCGCCCATGAAGGGCTGCGCCGCGCGGTGGCGGGGTTCCTCGACCAGGAGCGCCCGGAGATCCGCGCCGAGATGGCGGCGTTGGCCGAGGATTCCCCGTTCCGCCAGGAGGGATGACCGCTCCTCTCCCGCGCCTGCGGGAGAGAAGCTGGGCAGCGTCAGTGCACCGGCGGCAGATGCAGCTGCGCGATATCGCGGTTGCCGCCGAGTGGCGGAAAACGTTTCAGGATCAGCGGATCGTGGCCGGGGATGACGTGATCCGGCCCGTCCGCCAGCCCCTCGATCGTGTCGAACCCGCGTAGCATCCGCGCCACGTCCACCACCACCGGGAATGGGTTGCGCTTGCGAATATTGCCCCATAGATGCACCGCGTCCCCGGCCAGCACCACGTTGCCGCGTTCGGTGTGGACCCGGATCGACTGAATTCCGCCCGAGTGTCCGCCGATCAGATGCAGCGTGACCCCGGGGGCCAGTTCGACCGTGCCCTGATGGATTTTCAGCCGATCGGCATAGAGGGCGCGGATCGCGCTCTGCACGTCGTCCACGTCGAACGGGCGGCGCAGGAACCCCTGGCACATGCAGGGGCCTGTGCAATACGCCATCTCCTCGGCCTGGATGTGGAACGTGGCGGCGGGGAAATATTCCATCCCACCGGCGTGGTCCCAGTGCATATGGGTCAGGACGACGTCCTTCACGCCGGCCGGTTCGATGCCGGCGTCGCGCAGCGCCTGGTCCGGGGTGCGGATCAGGGTGCGACCACGGCGCTGCGCCGATGCGGCGTTGAACCCGGTGTCCATGACGATCGTGCGCCCGCCGCCGCGGATCGCGAAGACGTAGAAATCCAGGGGGTCTTCGGCGGCGTGGTCGTCAGGCATGATGTAGTTCTGGAACTGCTTGCGGCCGTCGAAGATGCCGTAGCGCAGGGCGAGGATTTCGTAGTTCGGGACCATGGCGGCGCGTCCTCCGGTTGGGTTGGACGGCAGTCAACCAGCTTGCCGGGGCGGCTGGCAAACGCTACCGTCCGAGGCCGTTGCAGCGTGAGGGGGAGACCATGGCCGACCGTCCTGAATACCAGTCCGACCTGTTCCGGAAAGGCTTGGAGGTACGCCGTGAAGTCCTCGGCGCGGACTACGTCGATGGCTCGCTGGCGCGCGCCGACGATTTCAATGCCGCGTTCCAGCAGCTGACCACCGAGGTCGCCTGGGGCACGATCTGGACCCGCCCCGGCCTGCCGCGCAAGACCCGCAGCATCGTCAACATCGCCATGCTGGTCGCGCTCAACCGCGGCGCCGAGCTGCGGCTGCATCTGCGCGCCGCGCTGACCAACGGCGTGTCGCGCGACGAAATCAAGGAGATCCTGTTGCAGACCGGCGTCTATTGCGGCATCCCGGCCTCGCTGGAAGCGTTCAAGATCGCCACCGAAGTGTTCAAGGAAGTGGATCAGAAATGACCGAAGCCGCGAAACCGACCGTTGGGTTCATCGGCGTCGGCAACATGGGCTGGCCGATGGCGGCCTGTCTGGTACGCGCCGGATTCACCGTGTTGGTCAACGATTCCCGCCGCGAGGTTGCCAATAACTTCGTCCAGCAGATCGGCGGTGCGGCGCCCGACACTCTGCGCCAGCTTGCCGCGGGATCGGATGTGATCGTCACCATCCTGCCCACCAGCGCGATCGTGCGCGCGGTGTTGACGGACGGGGACGACAACGTGCTGTCCGGCATCCGCCCCGGTACCGTGGTGGTGGAGATGAGCTCGGGCGTGCCGTCGGTCACGCAGGAATTGGCGCTGCGCGTGGCCGAGCTGGGCGCGGTGCTGATCGACGCGCCGGTTTCGGGCGGGGTGCCACGGGCCAAGACCGGGCAACTGGCGATCATGGCCGGCGGCGACGCGGCGGCGATCGAACGCGCGATGCCGGTGTTGTCGGCGATGGGGACCCAGGTGCTGCGCTGCGGCGATATCGGTGCCGGTCAGGCGATGAAGGCATTGAAC
>JAKAZJ010000365.1 GCA_021826565.1 Pseudomonadota bacterium
TGTCGCTCGCACCGGCGTGGCGCGCGCGGCTGCCGAGGCGGCGTTTATCGGCGCGCGCCAACCCTCGGGCCGGTTCGTCGCCGATGACAGCGTGGCCGCGCTGGTGACGTTCCTGTGCGGGCCGGCGGGGGCGGATATCAACGGCGCGACACTGCCGATCGATGGCGCGTGGTCGGCCGGGCGGTAGCGGGACGAGGCGATCAATCGCGGGCCGCCGCAGCGCCGCCGCACCCCGCGCCGGCCGGATCGCGGAGCAAGGCGGCGTCGGCGATCCGGGTGGCGGTCGCGGCGCGACCGATCAGGGCGGGCCACAGCCGGAGCACGTGAAACAACAGCGCCTGCCCCCGTCCGCCGCGTCCCGCTTCGTGCAACAGGCCGGCCCTGCGGATCGGCCCCCTCACGTCGTCGCGTAGTTGATGGTGATACTGGCTCGGCGAGGCGCCGGCCAGGTACGACCGCACCGCCAGCGCCGCGCTATGCAAGGCCATCGCCATGCCGTCGCCGGAAAACGACGGAATGACGCAGGCCTGATCGCCCAGCCGGAACACGCTCTCGGCGGCGGCGGGCAAGTGCATGTATCCGAACGGCACCCGCGCGATCGTCAGCGGTCGGGCCAGCAGCGCGACCGCGCCTTCCAGCCGCGCCCGCACATGCGCGCTGGATAATCTGAGCGCCGCCAGCAATCCCGGCCAGTTACCGCCCGCCCGCGCCAGACCGTCGCGATGGATCAGCAGACACAGGACCGCCCGGCCGTCCTCCACCGGTTGCAATCCGGCATAACCGCCGGCAAGCAAAATGACCTCGACCGTGCCTGCCAGTGCTTCCAGCTGCGCCGGAGCGAGCCGGAAATAGGTCTTGAACCCGACCAGGGCGTCCGGCCGCGCCAGCGGCACCCGCCCGCCCACGCGCAAATCATGTTTCCCGGTCGCCAGGAAACGGATCTCGGGCGTCAACCGGGCCACGGTGACGCCACGCCGTACCTCGGCCCCGCACGCCGCGGCATGATGGAGCAGCGCCTCGTCCAGAACCCGCCGCGACAGCCCCAGGGCGCGAAACGGCAGCGCGGCCTGCGCCACCTGCGCACCCCGCACGACGCGCACCTGACCAATCGGGTGGCCGCCAAGCGCCGCGGGATCGACGCCAAGCCGGTTGAGATAATGTTGCGTTTCGCTGCTGAGGAAATCGCCACAGATCTTGTCGGTCGGGCCGGTGCTCCGCTCCAGCACGATGACCGGTTCCCCGGCCTGCGCCAGGCCACAGGCGGCCGCCGCCCCCGCCGGCCCACCCCCGGCGACGACCGGGGTCACTTCAGGCAGCCGACGCAAAGCCGGAACATCGGGTGCGCGTGGATCGTGGCCGGAATGCCGGCGCGCGCGAGCAGCGCGCGCCACTCCGCACGGCGAAAGCCGCGGGCAATCGAGATCGTCCCGTCGTCGCGCACGATCCGGTGCCACCGCATCAGCCGGGCCAGCACGCCGAAGCCGTAATAAGACAGGACACTGCGCCGCAGGTCCGCCACATACCAACCAAGACGCGCGTGAAGGTCCAACCAGCGCAGCAGGGAGACCACCCCGTCATCGTCCAGATGATGGGCGAATTGCGAGGTGACGATCAGGTCCGCAGGCGGGGCCGGGATGCTGGCGAACACATCGCCGACCCGCCAGGTGATGGACATCGCCTCCGGCGTCGCTGCCTGCGCCAGCGCGACGCTGCGTGGATTGAGATCGATCCCCGCCAGACGGAGCCGCAGATTGCGCGCAACGCCCCAGCGGTGGATGGCCCGCAACAGATCGCCCTGCCCGCTTGCCACGTCCAGCACCGACACGCTTGCCCCGGCCGGGAGGCCGCTTGTCGCCGCCGCCAGCCAGCGCAGGATCGGACGATGGGTGAAGGTGAAACGGTTGACCCGGGCCAGATCGGCCAGCGCCATTGCATGATCGGCCGCCGAGGTTTCGGGCAGATCCATCTCCTCGGGCTGCGTGCTGCGATGCGACAGGCGCGTCATGCGCGCGCCACCAGATGGAAGCGGAACGTTTCGGCCACCATGCCGGGGCCGAACGCGACCGCCAGCCCCGCGCCGCCCGCGCCGGCCACCAGCATGGCGGCCAGCACGAACATGATGGTGGCCGAGGACATGTTGCCGTAGTCGTGCAGCACCTGGCGCGAGTGGCACAGCGCAGCGCCATCGAGGCCGAGCCCGGCCTCCACCGCGTCCAGCACCGTGCGCCCACCCCCATGCACCGCCCAAAGCGCGATATCCCCGGCCGGCTTGCCACGCAGCAGGCCGGCCGGGCATGCAGCCTCGGCGTCCGCACGCAGCGCGGTGGCGATCCGGTTCGGCACCTGTCCCGACAGATGCATCAGGAAGCCCTGATCGCCGATGGTCCAGGTGATGCACGCTGCGCTGTGCGGCAGGATGGCGGAGCGGAAATCCGCGAGCGCGATCCCGGTGGGATCCGCGGTGACCAGGGCCGCCGAACACCCGTCGCCGAACAGAAGCAGCGACAGCGCGACCTCCAGATCCGGGGTCTCCTGCAGGTGAAGACTGCATAGTTCGATATTAATCACCAGCACGCGCGCGGCCGGGTCGGCGCGGATCGCCTCGTCCGCCGCACGCAGCGCCGGCACCGCGGCGGCGCATCCCATGAACCCAATCGTGGTGCGCGCAACATCGCCGCGCAGCCCAAGCGCCGCGACCAGTTGCAGATCCAACCCCGGCGCGGTGAAACCGGTGCAGGACGCGACAATGAGATGGCTGATCTCGGCGGCAACCGGCGCCAGCCTGGCCACCGCGACCAGCGCCAGCGCCAGCGCGTGGGTCCCGTAGGCGCGCATTCTGGCGGCGGTGCCGGGAAACCGGCCCGCCCGGTAGAAGCCGCCCGCGTCCATCTCTCCCGCGGCCGGATTCCCGGGCCGCAGATGCGAATAGCGATGCACGATGCCGGACCGTGCCGCCATGCGCCCGAACACGATGCGGCTTCTGGCATCCGCCAGCCGCGGCGAGGCAAAAGCGATGAAAGCGGCATGGATATCATGCGCCGGCGTCGCGGTGCCGATCCGGTTGATGAAGGCGGTCATGCAGGCCACGCCCACGTCCCGGTCACGGCCTCAGTTTCCGTCCATCGCGCCGCGAGGTGGCAGGCCGCAGGCCGGCACGGAACCGCGTCCGCTGCGGTGCGATGGCGCATGAACGGGCGTCGCGTCGACGATGTTGGTCACGTAGGGCACGGGGTTCCCGCCGAACCCGCCCCGGCCGGCCCGCGCCGTCGCGTCACGCCCCGCCCGGCCGGTCCGATTCGGATCGAGGATGCGGGTCACGTCGGCCGCCCGCCCTTCGGGCACGCAGACCGTCACCAGGGTGCCGCCGCGCCGCGCGCCGTCCGGATAGGTCGTGGGATCGGTCTCGGGGCGGCCCGACGCCGCCAGCGCCCCGACGATGCCCCCCAACGCGCCGCCGAGAAGGGCCCCGCCCGCCGCGCCGACCGCGGCGGTCAACAGCCAGCCGACAGCCGCGACGGGGTCGAAGCCCGGGATCGCCACAATGCCGAGGCCGGTCAGCAATCCGAACCCTGCCCCCAGCGCACCGCCGAGTCCCGCGCCGATCTCGGCATTGTCGCGGGTTGGATTGGCT
>JAKAZJ010000366.1 GCA_021826565.1 Pseudomonadota bacterium
CTGCACGATATGGGGGCAATCGTCACGACGTCTCCTCCGGTTTCGACGCGGCGTCCGCGTCGGCGAAATCGCGGAAATTGGCGAGGCTTTCGGACCAGTGACGGTCGAGCCAGGTGCGGATGGCACCGATGCCGCGCGGATCGATGCGATAGATCCGGCGGGTTCCCGCCGCGACGTCGGTCACAAGCCCCGCATCCTTCAGCACGCGCAGGTGCTGCGAGACGGCCGACCGGGTCACCGGGACAGTCCGCGCCAGCTCGACCACGGGCGCTGGCCCTTCGGCCAATTTTTCGAACAACCGGCGCCGGGTGGGATCACCAAGCACGGCGAGCGCGTCCAGGGGGCGATTTGCGTGAGCCATGGCTAACGGTAAGCTGTGACTAACCTATAAGTCAAGTGCCTTCGGGACCGCAGCCGGAAATGTCGCATTTGGCCGCGCATGGTTCTGGCGAGGAAGTCATCATCCCCGTCGGCGTCCATCCCTTTTTGCGGCAGCCCGATCCGCGTGGCCGCGCTGAAATCGGCCGGAGCGGGATCGGTTCGGATGTCCCGGCTTGCACCGCCGATGGCGTCATGTCAGGGACGGCCAACGGTGCGCGATGGGTAACGACCTGACCGGCAGGTCTGCCGCGGCACCGGTATCGGACTGCTCATGCTTCCCACATTGTTGCCAACCGCTCCCGACTTGGTCCGGGCCGGGCTGATCGGTGGGGTTGCCCTGCTGACCATCGGCCTTGGCCTCCTTCTCGGCGCACGCCGGCTGGAGACAGGATTCATGGCCGGTTGGGGCGCCGCGGCGCTGGTCATGGTGACGGTCGGGACGCGTACCACGCTGCCGCTGAGCGGGGTTCTGCCGGCGCTCGGTGCCGCGGGCGTCGCGGGATGGTTTCGGCTGCCCGCGCTGCTGCGCCGCCGCCCGGGCAACGAGGATCCGTGGCCGCTGGCGCGGGTCATGTTGCTCGGATCCCCGTTTCTGCTGCTGGTGCTCGGGTTGCGTGAGACCGCGTGGGACAGCTTCGCCCAGTGGGTGCCCAATCTCCTATACCTGTGCCGCCATGCGCATTTTCCGACGCGGCTGGTGCCCGACGCGCTCTCGCCGCGTGCCGGGTACCCTTATGCGCTGACGCTACCAGGATATGCGCTTTACCTTCTGGGGTATCGGGACGTCATCAATGTAGCGCCGGTCTGGAACCTGATTGCCACACTGACGGCGGGAAGCGGTCTTGCAAGACTGCTCGTCCGCGTGTCTCCGCCAGGCGATCGATCGCGCTGGTCCGCCGCGGCGATCGGCGCGTTGGCATCCGGTATTGCCGGACCCGCCTTCATCCCCAAGATCGTGCTCAGCAATCTTGCGGACGGACCGACCGCGGCGGCGTTTGGCCTGCTCGTGCTTGTGGTGTTCGATCTGTTCGAACCCGATCGCCGCGATCAGCGTGTCCGCGCGCTCATCGAGTTCGCGATGATCGGCGCGCTGCTGGTGTTTCTTCGTCAGGCCAACGCGGCATTGATGGTGATCCTGGCGTTCGGCATTGCTGTCGCAATCGTCACCGCATGGCGGACCGGCGAAAGGCCGCCGGCTGCCGGCTTGATCCTGGCGCTGCTGCCGGCAGCGTTGGTCTGGTATCTCTGGAGTTCCTACGTGGCCGCCCAGCTTCCTGGGGGGCGCTTCGTTCTGCTGCCGCCCGGCGCCTGGCACTGGCCGCAATTCCCCGATACCGCGTGGCATATGCTGGTCGTACTGAGCCACAAGATCGGGTTCACCGCGGTCGCGCTGGCCCTGGCCGCCAGATGCAGTTTCGTTCTGGTGCGCCCGACGGCGGCCCGGGCACCGGAACGCGCCTTGGTGATCGTGGCCTCGGCGCTGCTGTTCGGAAACATGGCCTTCCTTCTGTTCGCGTATCTGGCCGCTGATTTCACCTTGCCCGAAGTTGCCGCCGCGGCCTCGGCCTGGCGGTATCTCAGTCAGGCCGGCCTGGCGGCGACGATTGCTCTGATTATCGCCGTCCTGCCACGCCGATGGCTGTCATGGGGGATGTCCGAGTGGCGGGTTCCGGCTCTCACCGCGGCCGCGTTATTGGCGCCGGTGTTCGCGTTTCCGACATATCGTACCGATCTGCGCAATCCCGTACCGCGCCTGCGCATGATCGCCGACCGGCTGCATCAGGCGCTGCCTCCGGGGGTACCGGTGGCTTTGGTCGATCCGGCGGGGGACGGGTTCGCACCGATGGTGGTGAGCTTCGAACTCCGGGCGATCCTGCGCGATCGGCGGCCTACCGTGACGGTCGCTGCGGTGTTCGGACTCCGCCCGCAGGGACTTCGGACCGCTCTTGTCGGGGCACCCCGCGATGTGTGGCTGGCCCAGGGCGCACCTGGCTTGGCAGGAGTGTTCGGTGTGCCGACCTCGGCGGGATGCTCCTATCTTTTGCAGGGCCGCCCTGGAACCTATCGCATTCTACGAGCCTGGGCGATTGGCCCGTACCGTTGGAGTACGCATATTTACGACGAGTCGCTGCCGGCCAAGCCAAATTGCCAGGGGCGCCGCGTCCGCCCCATCCGCGCGCCGTCCGTCAGGGCGGGGGCGGGGTTACGGCCGGGGGAAGGTTCGGTTCAGCAATAAGCCAGCAGCCGGCAGCCAAGGCCGACAACGACCCGGTTCAGCATCCACCGACGACAGCGGCGGGCTGTCGTCCGGCAGGAGGGGGAGCGTCAATCCATACCGCGGGCGCGGCCGCTCGATCAGGTCCGCCGGCGTGACCGGCGCAGTCCAAGGAGCGCGGCGACACCGACGCTGAGCACGCCGAGCGGCGCCGGGGCCGGAATCGGGTTCGATGGCGAGCCGGCCGCATCGTAGATCTGGGTGACCTGCGTGGCACTGATCGCCGCGTTCCAGACCCCCACGTCCGCGATCAGCCCGTTGAAATCCCGTCCCGTGAACACCGTGCTGTAGCCGATGTTGAAAGCATCGATCTTGGATGCGCTGTTGACCGAGCCGCTGAACGAGGCGGCCAGGGACCCGTCCCAATAGATGTCGCGCGTGCCGCTGGCCCCTCCGGTGTAGGTGGCAACGATCATATGCCACGTCCCGACCAGGCTCGACCTCGTGGGCGCATAGGACGTATTCTCGCCCGCGCCTGTGTAGAAATACAGATTGTTGTCGTTCTGGAACTGCAAATCGAAATCGTTGCCACTCTGGCTTTCCCCGGCGACGTAGAAAATCGCGCTGGCGGTGCCCGGCAGTGCGGCGAGGTTGACCCAAGCCATGATGCTCCCGGAGCCGGGGATACCGCCGCTAAGGCCGGTCGCGGCATATTGCGGTGTCGCGTTGTTACCGTCGAGCGACATCGCATTCGCCTGCGGCGCGCCGGCGCCGGCCGCGACGGTCGTCGCCGAATTCTGATACGTGCTGGTGTCGGTGCTTGCGCCGACGCTCGCCAGGCTGTTGCCCTGCAGGGTCCAGAAATCGAGTGGGGTGGTGCCGAGCACGGTGGACACGAAATCGGCCCGGGCGCTGCCGCCGGCGGCAAGGAACAGGGCCAGCGCCGCAATCGTCGCGCACACGCTCTGGTTGTGCGGTTGCATGAGGATAATCCTCCAC
>JAKAZJ010000367.1 GCA_021826565.1 Pseudomonadota bacterium
CGCCTTCGCCGCCGCCCGTGCCGCCTTCCCGACCGCGCTGGAGGGGATGGACCTGCTGCTGACGCCCGCCGCCCCGGGCGAGGCGCCGGAGGGCCTGGATTGGACCGGCGATCCGGCCTTCAACATCATCTGGACCAGCCTCGGCGTGCCCTGCGTCACGGTGCCCGCCGGAGTCGGGCCGCGCGGCCTGCCGCTGGGGGTGCAGATCGTGGCGGCGACGGACGCGGCAGCGCTGGGCTGGGCCGGCTGGGTGACGGCTGCGCTGGGGTAGCGTGTGGGGCGCGTTAATGCACCGCGCCGGCGACCTGCCAGGCGCCTTCCCAGATCATCCGCACCGCCACCGCGGTCACCATCGCCAGACCCGCCCAGGCGATCCAGCGCTGTCGCGTGAGCACCCGCGCGAGCAGATCCGCCGCCAGCCCCATCAGCGCCACCGACAGCGCCAGACCCGCG
This sequence comes from Pseudomonadota bacterium, assembly GCA_021826565.1. The sequence continues at coordinate 454 of JAKAZJ010000367.1, forward strand.
ATCAGAACCCAGCCGCGCCCGCCGGCGGCGCCAGCCACGGCCAGAACATTGTCGAGGCTCATCGACAGATCCGCCAGCACGATGTTGCGCAGCGCGCGGGCCAGGCTGACGCCACTCGCTCCGGCGCCGTGGGACGCAGGGGGGTGACGCAGCTCGCGCCACATCTTCCATGCCACCCACAGCAGCAGCAGCCCGCCGGCCAGCAGCAGCCCGATCAGCGCCAGCAGGTCCAGCGCGACCAGGCCGAGCGCGATGCGGATGACGGTGGCGCCGCCGATGCCCAGCAGGATTGCGATCCGGCGCTGTCGCGGCGGCAGGGCGGCCACCGCCAGCCCCACCACCACGGCGTTGTCGCCGGCCAGGGCCACGTCGATCAGGATCACCTGGCCGAGAGCGGCAAGGTCGTGAAGAGGCAGGGTCATCGCCCCGGTATCGCCGAGCCGGCCGGGTGCGTCCATGCCGCGCAGCGGCCTGGCGTGTACCGGTCCTCGCAAGGGTTCGGTCACAGGTCCGGCGCCGGCCCGGCTTCCGGGGACGGGCACGGTCCTGTATCACGATGGCTCCATCGCATCGGGACCCACCGCATGGCATCGTACGTTCTGGAGGGCACGACCGGCCCCTGGGAGACCGTGATCGGGCTGGAAGTCCATGCCCAGGTGATCAGCCGCGCCAAGCTGTTCTCTGGCGCGGCGACCGAGTTCGGGGCCGAGCCGAACACGCAGGTCAGCTTCGTCGATGCTGGATTCCCCGGGATGTTGCCGGTGCTGAACCGTGAATGCGTGGCCCAGGCGGTACGCACCGGTCTGGGACTGAACGCACGAATCAACCTGGTCAGCCGGTTCGACCGCAAGAACTATTTCTATGCCGATCTGCCGGCGGGCTACCAAATCAGCCAGTTCGCGCACCCGATCGTGGGCGAGGGCGTGATCGAGATCGAACTGCCGGACGGAGAGACGAAGCCGATCGGCGTGACGCGGTTGCATCTGGAACAGGACGCCGGCAAGTCGCTGCACGACCAGAATCCGACCAAGTCGCTGATCGACCTCAACCGCGCCGGGGTGGCGTTGATGGAGATCGTGTCCGAACCCGATCTGCGCGGACCGGAGGAAGCCGGGGCGTATCTGCGCAAGCTGCGCACCATCCTGCGCTATCTGGGAACCTGCGACGGGAACATGGACGAAGGGTCCATGCGCGCGGATGTGAACGTGTCGGTACGCAAACACGGCGAGCCGTTCCGGACCCGGTGCGAGGTGAAGAACGTCAACTCGATCCGCTTCGTGATGCAGGCGATCGAGGCGGAGGCGCGGCGGCAGATCGAGGTGTGGGAAACGGGCGGAACGGTGAAGCAGGAAACCCGGCTCTACGATCCCGGACGCGGCGAGACGCGGTCGATGCGGTCGAAGGAAGACGCGCATGACTACCGATATTTCCCGGACCCCGACCTGCTGCCGCTGGTGCTGGACGCGGACTGGGTGGCATCGTTGCGCGCGGCGCTGCCCGAACTGCCGGATGCGAAACGGGCGCGGTTCATGCGTGAATTCGCGCTGCCGGTCTACGACGCGGGTGTACTGGTGGCGGAACAAGCGACGGCGGATTATTTCGAATTCGTGGCGAAAGGGCGCGACGCCAAGCTGGCGGCGAACTGGGTGATGGGGGATCTGTTCGCGGCGCTGAACCGGACCGGGCGGGGGATCGAGGCCTCGCCGGTCTCGGCCGCCGCGCTCGGTGCGCTGCTGGACCGGATGACGGACGCCACCATCAACGGGCGCATCGCCAAGGAAGTGTTCGAGGCGATGGTGGAAACTGGCCAGTCGCCCGACGCCATCATCGACGCGCGCGGGCTGCGCCAGGTGACCGATACCGGCGCGATCGATACCGCCGTGGCCGCGGTGCTGGCGGGGAACGCGGACAAGCTGGCGGAGTTCCGCGCCGGCAAGGACAAATTGTTCGGCTTCTTCGTCGGCCAGGTGATGAAGGCGATGGCGGGCAAGGGGAATCCGGCGCTGGTCAATGCTGCGCTGAAACGGGCGCTGGATGCGGGTTGAACTCGCGCTGGCACTGTGGCTGGCGGCGGCACCGGCGGCCTGGGCCGCGCCGCGGGTCTGCCCGCCCGATCCCGGCACGCCGACCCTGACCCTGCCGCATCTGGACGCGGCGGTCCGGGCACGGCGGCCGGTGAAGATCGTGGCCTTGGGATCGTCTTCCACCGAAGGCGTGATGGCGTCCGATGCGGATGATACCTATCCATCCGAATTGCAGGAGATGTTGCGCGCGGCGCTGCCCGGTGTAACGGTGCGCGTGATCAACCGCGGCATCGGCGGGCAGGACGCGCGGCGCGAAATGGCGCGGATGCGGCAGGACGCGATCGCCGTGAAGCCGCAACTGGTGATCTGGCAGGTGGGGGCGAACGCGGCGCTGCATCGGGGCGATCCAGTGGCATTCGCGCGCCTGGTCACGGCTGGCGTGCGGCGATTGCAACGGCGTGGGATCGACGTGGTGCTGATGGACAATCAACGCTCGCCGAAGCTGGTGGCGACAGGTGATGACGCGCTGTTCGACGGCACGCTGGCGGCGATCGCGCGGCAGACCGGGGCGGCGCTGTTCTCGCGCGACCGGCTGATGCGCGGCTGGGCGCGGGAGGGGCGACCGGAGATGGGGTTCATTGCCTCGGACTGGCTGCACCACAACGATCTTGGGTATCGGTGCGTCGCGCGCGCCCTGGGTGGCGCGATCCTGCGCGGGCTGAGGGGCAGGCAGCGGGAGGCGGGTCGGTAGGCGCCAGCCTGTCCCCTACTCCGCCGCCAGCACCTTGCGCGGCTTCGTCTGCACCACCGGCGCCAGTTCGGCGGCCGCGAACGACCGCGCCCTCCGCTCGTTGCCGATCGGTCCATACAGCGTGTTTCGCTGCGCGGGCACGCGGCCGATGCCGCGGATCAGCCCTTCCATCGCCTCCGGCGGGAATTCCTGCCCGTGTTCGGTCCCGGCCGCGCGCGAGATGCTTTCATTCATCAACGTCCCGCCCAGGTCGTTGGCCCCGGCCTGCAGGCACGCCGCCACCCCCTCCGGCCCCATCTTCACCCAGGACGTCTGAATGTTCGGGATCAGCGGGTGCAGCGCCAGGCGGGCCACCGCGTGCAT
>JAKAZJ010000368.1 GCA_021826565.1 Pseudomonadota bacterium
GCTCGCGGATCGTTACGCAGCCGCGCTGTATTCCTACGCCGAAGACGCCCACGCGCTGGATGAGGTAGTGGCCGAGATGGAAACGCTCGGCCGCACCATCGATGCCAGCGCCGATTTCCGCCGCCTGATCGAATCCCCCCTGATCGACGTGCAGCAGGCCCGCCGCGCCGCGCTGGCGGTGCTGGAGCATGAGGGTTTCGGCAAGCCGGTGCGCGATTTCGTCGGCGTGATCGCATCGAACCGCCGGCTGCGCCAGCTGCGCGCGATCGTTGCGGCGTTCGCGACGCTGGTCGCGGAGAAGCGCGGCGTGATCACCGCGCAGGTCGCCTCGGCGCATCCGCTGTCGGACGTGCAGCGGCAAAGTTTGCGTGCCCGGCTGATCGAAGCCGGCTACGGCAATGTGAACATCGTCGAGCAGGTGGAATCCGACCTGCTTGGCGGCCTGGTCGTGCGCGTCGGCGCGCGGCTGTACGATACCAGTCTTAAATCCCGGCTGCAGCGCCTGCAGTACGCCATGAAGGGAGCCGCCTGATATGGAGATCCGCCCCGCCGAGATCTCGGAGATCTTGAAGAAGCAGATCGCCGCGTTCGATACCGAAGCCAATATCGCCGAGACCGGCCAGGTGCTGTCCGTGGGCGACGGCATCGCGCGCGTGTTCGGCCTGCAGAACGTCATGGCCGGGGAGATGGTGGAGTTCCCCGGCGCCGGCGTGCGCGGCATGGCGCTGAACCTGGAAACCGACAATGTCGGCGTCGTGATCTTCGGCGACGACCGCCAGATCCGCGAGGGCGACACCGTCGCGCGCACCGGCACCATCGTCGAAGTGCCGGTGGGCGACGCGCTGCTCGGCCGCGTGGTCGATGGGCTCGGCAACCCGATCGACGGCAAGGGCCCGATCGCCGCCACCGCGCGCCAGCGCGTGGAGGTGAAGGCGCCCGGCATCATCCCGCGCAAATCGGTGCATGAGCCGATGCAGACCGGCCTGAAAGCGATCGACGCGCTGATTCCGATCGGCCGCGGCCAGCGCGAGCTGGTCATCGGCGACCGCCAGACCGGCAAGACCGCGGTGATCATCGACACGATCATCAACCAGAAGGCGATCAACGCCGGATCGGACGAGAAGAAGAAGCTCTATTGCATCTACGTCGCGATCGGGCAGAAGCGCTCCACCGTGGCGCAGCTGGTGAAGACGCTGGAGGAAAACGGCGCGCTGCAATACTCGATCATCGTCGCCGCCACCGCCTCCGATCCCGCGCCGATGCAGTTCCTGGCGCCGTACACCGGCTGCACGATGGGTGAGTTCTTCCGCGACAACGGCCGCCACGCGGTGATCTTCTATGACGATCTGTCCAAGCAGGCGGTCTCCTACCGCCAGATGTCGCTGCTGCTGCGCCGCCCGCCGGGCCGCGAGGCCTATCCGGGCGACGTGTTCTACCTGCACTCGCGCCTGCTGGAACGGGCGGCGAAAATGAGCGACGCCAATGGCGCGGGCTCGCTCACCGCGCTGCCGGTGATCGAGACGCAGGCGGGCGACGTGTCGGCCTATATCCCGACCAACGTGATCTCGATCACCGACGGGCAGATCTTCCTGGAGACCGAGCTGTTCTTCCGCGGGATTCGTCCGGCGGTGAACGTGGGCATCTCGGTCTCCCGCGTGGGTTCGGCGGCGCAGATCAAGGCGATGAAGCAGGTCGCCGGGCGCGTGAAGCTGGAACTGGCGCAGTACCGCGAAATGGCGGCGTTCGCGCAGTTCGCGTCCGATCTGGATGCCTCCACCCAGGCGCTGCTGGCGCGCGGGGCGCGGCTGACGGAACTGCTCAAGCAGCCGCAGTACAAGCCGATTCCGGTGGAGGAACAGGTGCTGGCGATCTTCGCCGGCGTGCGCGGCTATCTGGACAAGCTGGATGTTGCGCGCGTGGGGCCGTTCGAGGCGCAGTTCCTGGCCGAACTCAAGGCGCGTGAACCCGCCATCCTGGAGGCGATCCGCACCGATCTGGAGATCAAGCCGGAAACCGAGAAGAAGCTGATCGCCTTCCTCGACGGCTTCGCCAAAACCTTCGCGTAAGGCACGACGATGCCCAGCCTGAAAGACCTCCGGGTTCGGATCAACAGCGTCAAATCGACGCAGAAGATCACGTCCGCCATGAAGATGGTCGCCGCGTCCAAGCTGCGTCGCGCCCAGGCGCAGGCGGAAGCGGCGCGACCCTACGCGGAACGGATGGAGCGGATGCTGGGCGCGCTGGCGGCGTCCGTCGGCACTTCGCCTTCGGCCCCGAAGCTGCTGGTGGGGACGGGGAAGGATCAGGTCCATCTGCTGATCGCCGTCACCGCCGATCGCGGTCTGGCCGGCGCGTTCAACGCCAGTATCGGCCGCGCGACGCGCACCCTGGCCCGACGGCTGGAGGCCGAGGGCAAGACGGTCAAGCTGTTCGCGGTAGGCCGCAAGGGCCGTGATTATCTGCGCCGCGAACTCGGCAGCCGTATCATCGGCGACGTGACCTATGCCGGCAAACGCCGCATCGCGTTCGCCGACGCGGAAGCCCTGGCCGGGACCGTCGCCGCGATGGTCGATGCGGGCGAGGTGGACGTGGTTACCCTGGTCTATAACCGGTTCCGTTCGGTCATTACCCAGATCGTCACGGAGCAGCGGCTGGTCCCCGCCCCGGTGACCGAGACCGCCGATGCCGCGGATGGCGCGAGCTACGATTTCGAGCCGGACGAGGAAACCATCCTGGCCAGGTTGCTGCCGCAGAATCTGGCGATCCAGATGTACCGGGCCTTGCTGGAGAGCAGCGCCGGGTTCTTCGCCTCGCAGATGACCGCGATGGACAGCGCGACGCGGAATGCCGGGGATATGATCAAGCGGCTGACGTTGAACTACAACCGCGCCCGGCAGGCGAATATCACGAAGGAATTGATCGAGATCATCTCCGGCGCGGAGGCGGTCTGACCCTCACCCGCCACGCTTCGCGTGGCGACCTCTCCCGCGAGCGGGAGCGGTAAGATGCAAGGAACAGCGAGTATGGCTAGCAACATCGTCGGCCGCGTGACCCAGGTGCTGGGCGCCGTCGTGGACGTGCAGTTCGATGGCGAGCTGCCGTTCATCCAGAACGCGCTGCTCACCAAGATGCCGGGCTATACCCTGGTGCTGGAGGTGGCGCAGGAACTGGGCGAGCGCACCGTCCGCTGCATCGCCATGGACAGCACCGACGGCCTGGTGCGCGGCCAGGAAGTGACCGATACCGGCGCCCCGATCACCATGCCGGTGGGGCCGGAAACCCTCGGCCGCATCCTGAACGTGATCGGCGATCCGGTGGATGAGCGCGGCCCGATCGTCACCAAGCAGCGCTACCCGATCCATCGCGACGCGCCGAGCTTCGAGGATCAGGCGACCTCGTCGGAAATCCTGGTCACCGGCATCAAGGTGGTCGATCTGCTCGCGCCCTATCTGAAGGGCGGCAAGGTCGGGCTGTTCGGCGGCGCCGGCGTCGGCAAGACGGTGCTGATCCAGGAGCTGATCAACAACATCGCCAAGGCGCATGGCGGCGTGTCGGTGTTCGCCGGCGTGGGTGAGCGCACG
>JAKAZJ010000369.1 GCA_021826565.1 Pseudomonadota bacterium
TGGGCGGCCGGACGCTCGCCAACCTCAACGCGCTGCGCTTCGGCGATCCGAAGCACCCGGCGACGAAACGCATCGTCGATGGCGTGGTCCGCGGCATCGGCGGCTACGGCAACTGCGTCGGCGTGCCCACGGTCGGCGGCGAGATCAATTTCCACCCGGCGTTCAACGGCAACCCGCTGGTCAACGCCATGACGGTGGGCATCGCGCCGATCGACCGCATCTTCCTGTCCGCCGCCGCCGGCGTCGGCAATCCGGTGGTCTATGTCGGCTCGAAGACCGGACGCGACGGCATCCACGGCGCCACCATGGCCTCCGCCGAGTTCGGCCGCGACGCCGAGGAGAAGCGCCCGACCGTGCAGGTGGGCGATCCGTTCACCGAGAAGCTGCTGATCGAGGCCTGTCTGGAGCTGATGGCGACCGATGCGATCGTGGCGATCCAGGATATGGGGGCGGCCGGTCTGACCAGTTCCTCGGTGGAGATGGCCGGCAAGGGCGGCGTCGGGATCGCGCTCGACCTGGACGCGGTGCCGCAGCGCGAGACCGGCATGACCGCCTACGAGATGCTGCTGTCGGAATCCCAGGAACGGATGCTGATGGTGCTGCGCCCGGACCGTGAGGCCGCCGCCCGAGCCATCTTCGAGAAATGGCAGCTCGATTTCGCCGTGATCGGCCGGATCACCGACACTGGCCGCTTCGTCGCCCACCACCGGGGCGTGACCGAGGCCGATATCCCGCTGGCGCCGCTGGCCGATCAGGCGCCGCTGTATCAGCGGCCCACGGTAGAGGCGGCGAAACCGGCGGAACTGCTCGCGGCAAGGGTGGAGAATCGCTGGGGTCTGGCCGACGCGCTGGAGCGATTGCTGGGCTGCCCCGATCTCTGTTCCCGCGCCTGGGTATGGGAGCAATACGATTCGACCATCGGCGGGCAGACCGTGAAGCGCCCGGGTGCCGCGGATGCCGCGGTGGTGCGGATCGAGGGTCAGGCGATGGCCCTGGCGCTGACCACCGATTGCACGCCCCGCTACTGCGCCGCCGACGCCGAGGCCGGCGGGCGCCAGGCGGTGGCCGAGGCCTGGCGCAACCTGACCGCCACCGGCGCGCGTCCTCTGGCCGTCACCGACAACCTCAATTTCGGCAATCCCGAAAAACCCGAGGTCATGGGGTCCTTCGCCGCCGCCATCCGCGGCATGGCGAGCGCCTGCGAGGCCCTGAATTTCCCGGTCGTGTCCGGCAATGTCAGCCTGTACAACGAGACGGAAGGCCGCGCGATCCTGCCGACCCCGGCGATCGGCGGGGTGGGCGTGATCGATGACGCGGCGCGCGCGGTCGGGATCGCGCTGGGACCGTGGCTGGACCTGGTGCTGGTGGGGACGACGAAGGGCTGGCTGGGGCAGTCGCTCTGGCTGCGCGAGATGGCGGGGCGTGAGGAAGGCGCTCCGCCGCCGGTGGATCTGGCGGCCGAACGCGCCGTCGGGGATTTCGTGCGCGCCCAGATCCTGGCCGGGAGCGTGCGGGCCTGCCACGACGTCGCCGATGGCGGGCTGCTGGTCGCGGTGGCCGAGATGGCGATGGCCGGCGATGTCGGCGTGCGGCTGTCGACCGGGCCGCGGGAGATTCCGGGCCACGCCTATTGGTTCGGCGAGGACCAGGGGCGCTACCTGCTCGCGGTGGCGGATTCCGGCGCCTTGGTGCGCACCGCCGAGGCCGCCGGGATCGCCGCGCTGCGCATCGGACATTCCGGCGGGGCGGATTTGACACTGCCGGATGGCGGAACCATATCGGTGGCCAGGTTACGCGCGGCGCACGCGGCATTCTTCCCCGCGTTCATGGGCAGTTGAGGGGTTCGGCACGATGGCGATGGTGGCAGGTGAGATCGAGGCGCTGATCCGAGCCGCCTTGCCGGATGCCGCCGTGACGGTGGAGGATCTGGCCGGAGACGGCGATCACTACGCCGCGAAAGTGGTTTCCGAACGATTCCGCGGGGTGCCGCGGGTGCGCCAGCACCAGATGGTGTACGCGGCGCTGAGCGGACGCATGGGCGGGGTGCTGCACGCGCTGGCGTTGCAGACCTCGGCGCCGGAATAGGCTGGTTTCTGGAAAGGATGAAGGACGATGGCTGATACGACCGCGGTTGACCGGATCCAGGCGGAAATCGCCGCGACCCCGGTGATGCTGTACATGAAGGGCACGGCGATGTTCCCGCAATGCGGGTTCTCGGCGCGGGTGGTGCAGATCCTGTCGCACCTGAACGTGCCGTTCCGTACCGCCAACGTGCTGGAGGACCCCGAGCTGCGCGAAGGGATCAAGCAGTTCTCGAACTGGCCGACGATCCCGCAGCTTTACGTGAAGGGCGAGTTCGTCGGCGGCTGCGATATCATCACCGAGATGTTCCAGTCGGGCGAGCTTGAGACGCTGCTGACCGAGAAGGGCGTGCCGCACCAGGCGGCGGCGTAACGCAGCGCTCCGGCCCTTTCCCCCGAACCGGGGGGAAGGGCGCGCCAGGCTGGGATCAGGCGCGTTCCACCCGGCACAGCAGGCAGCCGGGCTTGGCGGTGTGGATATTCACGAACGCGGTGCGCGGATCGTCCAGTGCGCGCGCCAGCGGCGCCTCGATCGTCTCGCCGTCACCGGCAAAACCCAGATCGTAAACACACTGATCGTCCGCGTCGTAGGCGCGGACCGAGATCATCCGCCCGCGCAGGATCGGCGCGATCCGGTCCGGCTGGTCGAACGGGACGCAGGGCGCGGCGTGGACGAAGATCGGGCTCGGCGTCCAGTAGATCCCGCGCGGGCGGGGTAGGTCGTAGGAGCCGAGCAGGACCGCCTCCCCGGGTAACGCATCGCGCAGGCAGACGCGGCACGGGCTGGCGTGGTCGGCAATCATGCGGCGCAGGACGTTGCCGGCATGGTCGCGGCCGGAGGCGCGGAAATGCGCGGCGATGGCGGGATCGATCGGCAGGCAGCGGAAATGGGACATGACAGGCTCCGGGATGTGCGATCGGCAGGATCGCGCCCGGACGGGGGCGCGCGCCATCCGCCGCTTGCGCCGGCTCGCGACGCTGCGGGCCGATGCCGGCTTGCACGACCGGCCCGCCAGGTGCTAATCCTTGGTCGGAATTATCAAAAATGATTGCGGTCGCGATGGATCGGAATTGCGTTATATAGCGGCTCGTTCCGCATCCAGGATTTCTTCCGTGTCTATATCGTTCTCATCCATATTTTATATCCCGGGTATTCGATAAGGCAGGTTGCAGACGCCCACCATCGCCTGACACGAGCCGACCCACCCGCGCCCCGCATCTTGAGGCTCCGCCATGTCCGATAACAATCTCAACGTCCCCACCCAGGTCACGCCGCCGCGCGGAAAGAACAGCGATCCGCGCCGCCAGCGGCTGCTTCGGCACATGCGCCGGACCGATGATCCCATGCCCGGCGCACGGCCGCAGGGCATCCAGACGGCGCGCCAGGGCCTCAATGTCGACCAGTTGCCGCCGGCGCCGCAACTGCCCAATTCCCCCGAGAACATCCGTCGCTACACCACCGCCGCCGCATCCTCCCAACGCCTGTTCGACGCCG
>JAKAZJ010000004.1 GCA_021826565.1 Pseudomonadota bacterium
CGTTCAGGAGATGGGCGAGGCTGATGGCGCCGAGAATGGGCAGAACCGTGGCGGTGGCCGCGGTGCGGGGCGCGGCCTCGGACGTGACGCTCATGCGGGCTCCGGCTTGGGTGGTTGTCGGGGGGGGTGACGGGGGGGGTGGATGACGGGGGCGTGACGGAGGCGTGACGGGGCGCAGTTGGGGCATGGCGCGGGGCGTGTCGAGAGTGGCAGGATCGGCACGGGCGGAGATGAGGCCGAAATGAGACACCGGGTTTGGCGCGGCGCGGGGCCGGCCCTGCTGGGGCGAGCCCTGTTGGGGTTGGCCCTGCTGGGGCTTACCGTCGGTGTGGGGCTGGCCGGGTTGGGGCTCGCGACGCTGCCTTCGCGCCACGCGCGCGGGCGGATACCCGGACTTTCGGCGCCGGTGCGGGTGGTTTTCAACCCCGACGGCGTGCCCTGGATTACGGCCGCGCGCGATACCGATGCGGCGGCGGCGCTGGGGTTCGTGCATGCGCGCGACCGGATGTTCCAGATGGAGATCTCGCGGCGCATCGGCTCGGGGACGCTGGCCGAGATCGTGGGAGGGAAGGCGCTGAACCTGGATGCGTTCATGCGCACGCTGGGGCTGCGGCGGCGGGCGGCGGCCGATTACCGGTTGCTGCCCGCGCATACGCGGGCGCTGCTGGCGGCCTATGCGCGCGGGGTGAACGCGCGGATTGCCGCGCGCGGGCGCTGGATCGCGCCGGAATTCGTGCTGCTGGGCAAGCCGCTGCCCTGGACCCCGGTGGACAGCCTGCTGTGGGGGAAGATGATGACGCTCTATCTGTCGGGCGATTATCGGCGGGAGCTGGCGAACCTGGCGCTGGCCGGTAAATTGCCGCCGGCGATGATCGCCTCGCTCTGGCCGCCCCAGCCCGAGCCGCCCGGGCCGCAGGCGCAGAATGGGACGGCGCCGGACGGCAACGCGGCGCCAGCGCGGTTGGCTGTTATGGCGCGACGGTTGCTGCCGCGCCTGCCGCGGTTCGGGGATGGGGTCAGCCAGCCCGCCACCGCGAGCAATGAATGGGCGGTGGATGGGGCGCACAGTGAGACCGGGGCGCCGCTGCTGGCCGGCGACCCGCATCTGGCGCTGAGCCTGCCGGGAATATGGTATCTGGCGCGCATCGACACGCCGGGACAGGTGCTGGCGGGGGCCACCGCCCCTGGGCTGCCGCTGCTGGTGCTGGGGCGCAACGCGCATATTGCCTGGACGTTCACCACCAGCGGCACCGACACCGAGGATGTGTTCGTGGAAACCGCGGTGGACAGGACGCATTACCTGGGACCGGACGGCCCCCTGCCCTACGCGACCCGGACCGAGACACTGCATGTGCGCGGCGGGGCGGATGTGACCCTGACCGTGCGCGAGACGCGGCACGGGCCGGTGATCAGTGACCTGGTGCCGGGGGCAAAGCCGGGCCAGGTGCTGGCGGTGGCGATGGCCGGGCTGCAACCGGGCGATACCGCGGCCGGCGGGCTGGATGCGCTGAACCGGGCGGGCACGCTGGATGCGGCGCTGGCGGCGGCGCCGGAGATTACCTCGCCCAACCAGAATTTGCTGGTGGCGGACGCGACCCGGATTGGGCTTGCGATGACCGGGCGGGTGCCGATACGGCGCGCGCCCAGAGGGGACACGCCGGGAGGGGACGCATCAGGAGGGGACACGCCGGGAGGGGACACGCCGGTGGATGGCGCGAGCGGGAAATTCGACTGGGTGGGGTTTGCGAGCGGGACGGCGCTGCCGCGCGTGGTGGCGCCGGCGAGCGGGCGGCTGGTGAATGCGAATGAACGCGTGGCGGCGGCGGATTTTCCGGTGTTTCTGGGCCGTGACTGGTACGGCGACTGGCGGGCGCGGCGGATACGGGCGATGCTGGCAGAGGGTGGGAAGTCCTCGCTTGGGGAATTCACCGCGATGCAGCTCGACGTGACCAGCGCCTATGCCGCGCAGGTGCTGCCGGCGCTGCGCGTGGCGCGGCCGCGCACGCGGCTGGGCCGGGCGGCGCTGGCGTTGCTCGCGGCATGGCCGGGTGACATGCGCCGGACGCGGCCGGAGCCGCTGATTTTCAATGCCTGGCTGCAGCGCTTCGCGCAGGACGCGCTGGCGCGGTTTCATGTCGGGGCGGCTTCGGCGGGACCGCGGCTGGAATTCGTTGCCGGCATTCTGGCCCGCGATGATCGCGCCTGGTGCGGCGGAGATTGCGCGGACGCGGCCGGGGCGGCGCTGGACGCGGCGGCCGCGTTTCTGGCGGCGCGTTGGGGCGACGACCCGGCGAGGTGGCGCTGGGGCCGCGCGCACCGGGCGGTATTCGCCAATGCAATACTGGGACGGCTGCCGGGGCTGGGCGCGCTCACGACGCGGCGGATCGCCGCGGATGGGGATGACAGCACGGTGATGCGGGCCGGCATGATGGACGGGGCGGGCTATGATTTCGATGACCGGCACGCGGCGAGTTTTCGCGGCGCGTACGACCTGGCCGATCTGGACCGCAGCCGCTTCGTGGTGGCGCCCGGGCAATCGGGCAATGTGGTCGGCCGCCTGGCGGCAAATCTGTTGCGCCGCTGGCGGAACGGGTGGACGATGACGCTGGGCCCGACGCCCGCGCGCGCGGCCGCGAGCTTGCGACTGGTGCCCGCCAGGTGAGACCGGGACATATCGAAGAGGACATATTTGCATGAGCGAATTCACGTACCACGCCGATGCGCCGTATTCCCGCGAGGTGCTGGGGCGGCGGGTGCTGGCCTGGCTGATCGACGTGCTGATCGTGGCGGTGGTGCTGGTGGTTCTGCACCTGTTTCTGGCGGTGCTGGGGCTGGTGACGTTCGGGCTGGGATGGACCTTGTATGTGCTGATGCCGGCGGTGCCGTTTTTCTATACGGCCGGGTTCGTGGCCTCGGCCGCGGCGGCGACGCCGGGCATGCGGCTGGTGGGTATCCGGGTGATGGAAAACACCCGGATGAGCCGACCGACACCGGCCGAGGCGGTGGTGTGGACGCTGCTCTATATCGCGTCGATGACGGTGTTCGCGCCCATTCTGCTGGTGGCGCTGTTCACCCGCGACCACCAGACGCTGCATGACATTCTGACCGGACTCGCGGTGGTGGCGGCGCGATGAGGGCATTGACGGCGCGGGGCCGCTTCGGTGACTGTTCGATGACGTGGCGCGGCGTGCGGCGCGGCGCGGGCAAGACCGGAGTGCGATGACCAGAGCGACGCGACAGACCGGAACCGGAGCGGGCGATCCGCCGGGCGCGACGCGCGGCACCGGCACGATACGCGGCACCGGCAAGACACGCAGCACCGGCAAGACACGCAGCACCGGCACGGCGCCATGACCTTCACCGCGCCACGTCGGCCGCAGTTTTTTTATACCACGGCCCCCCTGCCCTGCCCTTACGTGGCGGGCCGGGTGGAACGCAAGATCGTGACCGAGATCGCGGGGCTGGACGCGGATGTGATGCACGACCGGCTGTCGCGGGCGGGGTTTCGCCGGAGCCATAACATTGCCTATGCGCCGGTGTGCCCGGGATGTCAGTCATGTCTGCCGATCCGCATCCGGGCAACCGACTTCAAGCCCAACCGCACGCAGCGGCGGGTGGCGCGGATGAATGCGCTGGTCGAGGGGTTCGAGGTTCCGGCGCGCGCGACCGCCGAGCAGTTTCAACTGTTTCAGCGCTACCAGCAGGCGCGGCACGGCGATGGCGACATGGCGACGATGAGCTTCTATGACTATCGGGCGATGGTCGAGGATACACCGATCGATACGGTGATGGTGGAATTCCGTGACCTCGAGGACCGGCTGATCGGCGGCTGCCTGACCGACCGGCTGGCGGATGGGCTTTCCGCCGTTTACAGCTTTTACGAGCCGGCGCTGGCTGGACGCTCTCTCGGTACGTTTGCGGTGCTGTGGCTGGTGCAGCGGGCGATCCGGCTTGGCCTGCCGCATGTGTATCTGGGCTACTGGGTGCCGGAGAGCCCGAAAATGACGTATAAATCGCGGTTTCCGGGCAGCGAGGTTCTGGTCGGCGGGGCGTGGCGCGCGTTGCGGGTGGCGGCCTCGGGCCCGGAGGTGCGCGCCCTCTACCACGACAGCGATTGAGGCTGGGCGCGCCGGCATGCGCCGCTGCTATATACATATCGGGCACGCCAAGACCGCGACGTCCTATCTCCAGTGCTGCCTGCATCTGAACACGGAGGTGTTCGCCGCCCACGGGTATTTCGTGCCCGGGGAATTTCAGGCGTTCGGCTTTCAGGCGATGCGGGAGCTGGCGGAACAGCAGGGCGTGATGTGCGGCAACCTGGCGCCGATGCACGTGCTGATGTGCGAGGGGCCGCATGACCGGATGGAGCCGATGTTCGACTATCTGATGTCGGCGCCGGAGGGGAGCGATGTGGTGCTGAGCTCGGAGCTGTTCTTTTATTATGTGAACGCGACGGCACGGGTGGCGAACGCGGCGCGGCGGCGGGGTTTGGCGCCGGAGATTCTGGCCTATCTGCCGCGCCAGGATCGGGCCTCGGTGAGCGCCTATCTGCAAAGTGTACGTCACCACCAGACCAGCCCGGGGGTCGTGGAGTTTCTGGTGCATGACGACTTCATTCCATATTTGCAGTATTACCGGACGCTTTCACGGCTGCGCGCGAAGCTGCCGGATATTCCGTTCCGATTGCGCAGCTTCGCGCCGCAGTTTCTGACCGATGGCGATATCGTCAGCGATTTTCTGGGCCAGATCGGCGGACGGATGGATGCCGGCGCGCTGCGGCGGCCGACCCGCGCGGCCAACCAGGGCCTGCTGCTGGAGCAGTACGAGGCGCTGCGGGCGGCGAAAATTCTGGGCCTGGAGGCGGCCGCCGAGGCGGTGCGCTTGTTGCAGCCCGACCTGACCGCCGGGGACCGGGCCCGGGTGCAGGCGTATTATTACCGACCCTATGTCCGGCGCTATCTGATGGAGCACCTGCTGCCGGGCAATGAGGCGCTGCTGGCGCATTTCATGCCGGCGGCGGGCGCGACCGAACGGGAATACTGGCAGACCCTGGAGACGCCCACCGACGCCCCGGAGGTGGACCGGCAACAGGTGCGGAACCTGCTGCGCCTGGGGGACTGAGACGGCTGGGCTGAGACGGCTGGGCTGAGATGGCGGGGCTGGGGCGGCGGGCCGGCGACAGCGCCCAACGGAGGAATAATTATACGATCGAGTTAGTAGGATTTCATTTCCCGCCGCTGGTCGTAAGATTATGGAACGCCAATAATAACAGTCCGCCTAGAGCCAGTGTTTTTCTGATGATTTTATGAATACCCGGCCGCGCCGAGCCGGCGGCGGGGCATGGATATTCCGTTACTCTGGGCAGGTAGCGAAGGCCTGGAGGTTCGTGACCAGGATCAGCGGCGGGATAACAAAGCATTAATGTAATGCCGGATGCCGAGGCTGGATTACGATGTTGCGCTGGTTACGGATGATGCGTGAACTCTTCCAAATTCTTAAAAAAAATGCACGAACCTGTCACGTTTAGGGCTTGTCAAGCGCTGATCGGTGACGTTAGCGTTAATGCACTAAGCGCTTCAGGTCTTTTCACCTGGCGCGAGCTGGGTGCCTTTACTTGTGAAGTGTCGTTCTTCCGTAGTAACGCGGATGGTTTTTGCTGGGTAAGCCTTAGTTAAACATGTCCTGTCGCTTTTCCATGATGAAAGGAAACGCCTTGAAAACGTCACTTATCGCGGGCGCGAGCCTGCTTGCCTTTGGTGCTGCGTTCGTTGCGATGCCGCACCAGGCGAAAGCCGCGACCGACCGCCCGCTTTACGCGGTTCAGCCGATACCGCGCGCGGCCAATATGCGCACGAACGCCACGACGTCCACGCTGCCGACCTGGACGTTCAACTGGAGCTATAACGGGTCTTCGGGCGCGGAGACGTTCGTCGGTAACGAGCCGACCGCAGGCGCGGCGACCGCCATTCCGGTCGTGATCATTCCGATCAAGACCGTATTCACGACCAAGGGCGGCAAGACGGTGACGGCGGATCCGCTGGCCATCCAGTCCGGCTCCGGCAACGTGATCCAGTCCATTCTGAACAGCCCGATCTTCCAGAACCAGGACTACAACCAGGGTGGCACGGACGTTGGTAATACCCAGTATATCGACGCTTTCGAGCGTGCGAGCCTGTGGTATGGGGTTGCCAGCAACAGCGCGTATCATGTCACGTTCGCGACACCGAAAGTGATGCCCGAAATCACCTTCAATGTTCCTGGTGGCGACGGGTTCATCAACAAGGATTTCGGCTACCTCACGATCAATGCCTTCCTGACCTGGTGGGACAACAAGATTCAGCGCGTGCTGAAGTATAACCACCTGCCGTCGGGCACTTTGCCGATCTTCATTTCAGCGAACACGTATTTGACGGAACTGCCGCATGGCTATTGCTGTGTCGGCGGCTATCACTCGTATAACGGCACCAACAGCTATTCGTTCGCGACCTATATGTCGCATCCTGGCGTGTTCGCGCAGGACGTTTCGGCGCTGAGCCACGAACTGGGCGAATGGATACAGGACCCCTACACCAACAACTCGGGCTGCGGTGGGCTTTGGGAAGTGGGTGACCCGCTGGAAGGCAACGCCAATTACGGCGGCTATCCGTACACGATGAACGGGTTCACGTATAACCTGCAGGACCTGGTGACGCCGCCGTATTTCGGCGCGGCGCCGAGCACCAGCGTGAACGACTGGTCGACCTTCCAGGGCGAGACCCTGACCGTCTGCCAGAACGGCCAGTAATTCCTGACGGACCTGGACGGAACGACACCCGCGGCGCAGGCCGCGGGTGTTGCTTTTTCCGGTGGCCCGGCTACCGCGGCGGGCACGGGTAGCGTGTCCGGCCGATGCGGCCACCCGAACGCGAGCGGTCCGGTGACGAGACGTGAGGCGTGCCGGCCACTTGCCTTACCCCGGCGCCGCGCTCCATGCTGGCGCGAGCTCACGGCAAAGGTGCCCCTTCATGCGGCTGCGGAATTTCCTTCTGATGCTGGCCACTCCGTGGCCGCTGCTTGGCGCGGCGCCGAGCGGGGTTCCGAGCGGGGCGCCGGCTGGGACGCCGAGCGGGGACGTATCGCCTTCCCTGTTCTCGGCGCTCGCGTGGCGCGATGTCGGTCCGTTCCGCGGCGGGCGCGCGCTGGCGGCCGCCGGGATTCCTGGAAACGGCCAGGCATTTTATATGGGAGCCGCCGCCGGTGGCGTGTTCCGGACCGATAATGCCGGCGCCACCTGGCAACCGATATTCGACAGCCAGCCCAACCTTTCGATCGGCGCGATCGCGGTCGCGCCGTCCAACCCGAACATTGTTTACGTGGGCACCGGGGAAGGCGCCTTGCGGGGGGATATCACGTATGGCGGGGGGCTTTATAAATCGACCGATGCCGGGAAAACCTGGCACTTCATCGGGCTCAAGGATACGCGCCAGATCGGCGCGATCGCGGTGGATCCGCGCAACCCGGATATCGTGCTGGTCGCGGCGATCGGCCATGCGTTCGGCCCCAACACCGAGCGTGGAATTTTCCGCAGCGCGGATGGCGGGCATAGCTGGTCGCGCACCCTCTACAAAAATCCGGATACCGGCGCCATCGATGTCACGATCGATTCCCACACCCCGAACATCGTTTATGCCGCGCTCTGGCAGGTTCGGCGCCAGCCCTGGAATTTCAGCTCCGGCGGGCCCGGGAGTGGCCTCTACCGCAGCACCGATAATGGCCGGAGCTGGACCCGCCTTTCCGGCCATGGCCTGCCGGACGGCACGCTGGGCAGAATAGATGTTTCGATCTCACGCGCGAGACCCGCGCGCATTTTCGCGATGGTCGAGGCGAAAGATGGCGGGCTGTTCCGCTCGGACGATTCCGGCCGGACCTGGCAGCGGATCAGCCAGGATGGGCGGCTGCGCCAGCGGGCGTGGTATTTCTCGAAGATTTTCGCGGATCCCGAGAACCCCGATATCGTGTACGCGGTCAATACCGGGCTGCTGCGCTCGAAGGATGGCGGCAGGACGTTCCGGCTGCTGCCGGCGCCGCACGGTGACCACCATTTCCTGTGGATCGACCCGACCAACGACCGGCACATGATCGATACCAATGATGGCGGCGCGAGCATCTCGCTCGATGACGGCAAGACCTGGTCGACCGAGAACAACCAGCCCACCGCCGCCATTTATCACATCGCGGCGGATGACCAGTTTCCCTATCATCTGTATGGCGCCCAGCAGGACAATACCAACCTCGCGATCGCGACCTATGACGACCAGGGTATCCTCGATGGCACGGACTGGTACCCGGCCGGCGGCGGCGAATGCGGCTTCGTGCTGCCCGACCCCGCCAACCCGGATATCATTGTCAGCGACAGCGAGAATTCCGTCAGCCGCTTCGACCATCACACCCAGCAGGCGCAGGATATCAGCGCCTATCCGATCGATGCCTCGGGCCACCCCGCCAGTGAACTGAAATACCGCTTCAACTGGACCTCGCCGATGTTCCGCTCGCCGCACGACAAGGGGGCGATCTATCTCGGCTACAACGTCGTGTTCAAATCCACTGATCAGGGGAATTCCTGGAAAATCATCAGCCCGGATCTGACCCGCGACGATAAAGCGAAGCAAGGCCCCTCCGGCGGCCCGATCACGAAGGACATTACCAGCGTCGAGTATTACGATACGATCTTCGCGCTGGCCGAGAGCCCGCTGAAGCAGGGGCAGATCTGGGCCGGCTCCGATGATGGGCTGATCCATGTGACCGATGATGACGGCGGAAGCTGGCGCGATGTCACGCCCCGATCGATGCCCGCCTGGTCGGAGATCAGCCTGATCGAGCCGTCGCATTTCGATGCGCGGACCGCCTATATCGCGGTCGATCGGCACAAGCTCGATGATATCGCGCCGTATGCCTATAAAACCGAGGATGGTGGCGCCAGTTGGACACCGATCGTCAAGGGTCTGCCGCACGGCGCCATCGTTCATGCGGTGCGCGAAGACCCGGTCCGGCGCGGCCTGTTGTTCGCCGGCACCGAGAGGGGCGTGTTCGTCAGCTTCGATGACGGCGCCGACTGGCAGAGCCTGCAACTCGGCATGCCGGTTTCGCCGGTGCATGATCTGCTGATCCATGGCGATGATCTGGCGATCGCGACCCATGGAAGGGGGTTCTGGATTCTCGATGACATCACGCCGCTGCGCCAGCTCTCGCCCGGGGAAAATCTCACGACATTGCGGCTGTTCACGCCGGAGCCGGCGCTGCGCCTGCACTACCCCGATGATGTCGACAGCCATACGCCGGCCGGCCAGAACCCGCCGCGCGGCGCCTTGATCGACTACGTGCTCACGACATCGCCCAAGGGCGCGGTCACGGTCGATATTCTCGATGGCAAGGGCACCGTGGTGCGCCATCTTTCGAGCAAGGCGGCGGCGCGCGCGAAACAGCCGGGTGAATGGCCGGACCGCGTGGTGGATGCCGGCACGATACCCGCGCATGCCGGCATGAACCGGCTGGTCTGGGATCTGCGCTACAACGACCCGGCGCAAATTCCGGGCGCTATCTATTCCGACCAGGCGCCGCGCGGCCCGCTGGTGCCGCCCGGGCCGTATACGGTTCGGCTGAGCGCCGGGGGCAAAACCCTGGACGCGCCGCTGAGGGTTCTGATCGACCCGCGCACCGAAGGCCACGAAGCCGATATCGCGGCGCTGACCACGCTCGACCTCGCGGTTTCGGCGGACATCGATGCGCTGCACCGCGCGGTCAATGCCATACGCGTCGCGCGGGCGACCTGCCCCGCGGAGGCGGCCGCCCTGAGCCCGATCGAACAGGCGCTGATCCAGGTGAACATGAAGGGCTCGGAGGCGAATCTCGCCTTCCCCGGCATGTTGAACGAGCAATACGCGACGTTTCAACTGGCGCTGGACGGCGCAGACGCGGCGCCCACCACCCAGCAGACCGCGATGTTCACGCACCTGCATGCGCGGCTACAGGCGCAGCTTGCCGCCTGGCACGCCCTGCCCGCCTGCCCGGGGCACGGACCTTGAGGTGGCGCGGCCGCTGACGTTCCGGGCTGACGCGGATTCCCCGGTTGGTTGTGGGGGCGGGGCAAGCGGGCTAACTGGCTGGCATGTCCTTGCGGTTGCGGGTTCTGTTGGCGATCGGGTTGGCGCTGCTGGTGGCCTGCGCGGCGGATGGGGCGTTGCAGGCATGGCGCGATGCGGCCTGGGTGCGGACCGAGGTGCAATCCGCCCTGGCGAGCGCGCGCGGTGGGGCGGTGGCGCTGCTGGCGGCGGGGGATGCGCGTGAACCGGGGCGGCTGGCGGCGCTGGCGGTGGCGGCATTCGATGGGAGCCGACATGTACGGGCGGCTTTGCTGAGCGCGGATGGGCTTGTTCTGGCGCGCAGTGTGCACCTGGTGCCGGCGGCGCCGCCCGGCTGGTATGTGCGGCTGACCGCGCCACGCCTGAAACCGGTGGTATTGGCGGTGCCGGGCAGCCAGATGCGCCTGCGCCTGACCGCGGACCCGGTGAACGAGGCGGCGGAGCATTGGAGTGATCTGAAGCAGCGCCTGGTGCTGCTCGGTTTGCTGAGCGGCATGGCGGCGGGAATGAGCGGCGCGGTGCTGGCCCGCGCGTTGCGGCCGCTGACGGCCCTGACCGCGGGGCTGCGGCGGATCACGGAGGCGGAAATTCACCTGCGGGAGGATGGCCCGCCGGAGATGGCGGCGCTGGCGCGCGCGTTCAACGCCCTGGCGGGGGCGCTGGCCCGGGCGCGAACCCAGAATGAACGCCTGCAGGGGCAAATGGAGCGCCTGGCCGAGGAGGAACGGGCGGATATCGCGCGGGATCTGCATGACGAGGTGGGGCCGCTATTGTTCGCGATTGCGACGTTCAGCGCGAGTTTGGGGCCCGAGGCGGCGCCGATTGCCGAGGCAACGGCGGAATTGCAGGCGCGGGTGCGCAGCATGTTGGGACAGTTGCATGGTGGCGCGGAGCCGGCGGCGCGATTGGCGGGATTGCTGGAGGGGCTGAGCCGGTTCTGGCGCCAGGTGCGGCCGGAGACCGAACTCGCGGTGACCTGCGCCGACGACGCGGCGGCATTGGACGGCAGGACGGCGGAGGTGCTGTTTCGGGTGGCCCAGGAGGCGGTGAGCAACGCGGTGCGGCATGGCGATGCGACGCGGATCGAGATTTCGGTGGAGAACGCGGCGGGGTGGGTGGTGCAGCGTGTGCGCGACGACGGCACGGGCGGGCGCAGCCCGGGCACGGGCGGGTTCGGCTTGAGCGGGATGCGCGCGCGGGTGGCGGGGCTGGGCGGCACGCTGGACGTGGTGCCGGGACGGGGCTGGCTTCTGGTGACGCGGTTGCCGCGTGAGACGGAATCCGGGAACGATGGCGCTTAAGGTTCTGCTGATCGAGGATCATGCCTTGGTGCGGGCGGCGCTGAACCGATTGCTGAGCGATGCGATGGGCGCGACAGTGGCCGAGGCCGCCGATACCGAGGCGGGATTGGTGGCGGTGCGGCGGGAGCGGCCGGACGTGGTGGTGCTGGATCTGGCGCTGCGCCAGGCCGGGGGGCTGACCTTGATGCCGATACTGGCGGAGATGCGGCTGCGGGTGCTGGTGCTGTCGATGCATACCGAGCCGATTTACGCCCAGCGCGCGTTGGAGGCGGGGGCCTTGGGCTATGTTTCAAAGAACGTGGCGCCGGGGGAATTGGTGGATGCGGTGCGCCAGGTGGCGGCGGGACGGCATTACCTCGAGCCACGGATCGCGCAGGCGCTGGCACTGGGCCAGATCGATGGCGCGGCGTTGACCAAGCGGGAATTGGAATTGTTGCGGCTGCTCGCGGCGGGCAGCAGCCTTGGCGAGATCGGTCAGGCGCTGGGGCTGAGCTACAAGACGGTGGCCAACAACCTCAGTTTGTTGCGGGGTAAACTCGGCGTCAATCGGACCGCGGAACTGATACGCTTCGCGATCGGGATGCAGGAGCGCGAGGGTTAGGCCGGGTCATCCGGTGGGCAGGGGCACGAAGCGCATGCCGTCCTGGGTCTGCACGAGCAGGAGAATGGATTTTTTGTGCTCGGCCCGGGCGCGCGCGACGTAGGACTTGATTTCGTCGATGGTGGCGACGGGGGTTTGCTGCACCTCGACGATGACGTTGCCGGGGGCGAGGCCACGGTCCGAGGCGGGGGAATTGGTTTTGACCGAGGTGATGACGACGCCCTTCTGATCCGGGGGGAGTTGGAACTGGTGGCGGGCGACGGGACCGATGGCGGCGACGCCGAGGCCGAGGCCGGCGAGATCGGTGGTTTTGAGCGCGGGGGGCGGCGGGGGCGCGTCGGTTTGCAGCGAGGCCTGCTGGACGTCGTTGGGCATTTCCCCGACATCGACGGCGAGGCTGGTCTTTTTGCCGTTGCGCCAGATCTGCACCGGGACGTCGTGACCGATGGGGGTTTCGGCGACGATGAGGGGCAGGTTGCGCATTTCCTTCACGGTGACGTCGTTGAAGGTGAGGATGACGTCACCGGGCTTGAGGCCGGCTTTTTCGGCGGGACCACCGGCGTTGACGCCGGCGACCATGGCGCCGCTGGCGGAGGGCAGGCCGAGGCTCTCGGCGATTTCGGGCGTGACCTGCTGGATGCGCACCCCGAGCCAGCCGCGACGGACATGGCCGTATTGGCGCAGTTCGGCGACGACGACGCGGGCGAGATTGGCGGGAATGGAGAAGCCGATGCCGATGGAGCCACCGGAGGGGGAATAAATAGCGGTGTTGATGCCGATGACCTGGCCTTGCATGTTGAACAGCGGGCCACCGGAGTTGCCGCGATTGATCGGCGCGTCGGTCTGGATGAAGTCGTCGTAGGGGCCCTGGTTGATGTCGCGGCCGAGCGAGGAGACGATGCCGGCGGTGACGGTGCCGCCGAGGCCGAACGGGTCGCCGATGGCGATGACCCAGTCGCCGACGCGGGCGGAATCGCTGTTGCCCCAGGACACGGTGGTGAGGGTTTTGCCAGCGGGCGGGGTGATTTTCAGCAGGGCGAGGTCGGTGCGGTCGTCATGACCGACGAGGGTCGCGGGAACGCTGGTGTTGTCCTGGAAGGTGACGGTGATTTTGTCAGCGCCGTCGATGACGTGATTATTGGTGACGATGTAGCCCGCCGGATCGATGACGAAGCCGGAGCCGAGGCTTTGCAGGTGGCGGGTGCCGGGGACGCCTTCGCCGGGGTCGCCGCCATCGGGCGGGACCATGCCCGGGTGTTCGTGCTGCATGAAATCGTGGAAGAACTGCTCGAACGGCATGGTGCCCTGCGGCCCCGGGGCATCGGGCGATGGCTGGCCCTGAGGGTTTTTCAGGGTTTCGGTGGTGGAGACGTTGACGACGCCGGGGAGGAGATGCGCCGCTTCATCCGCGAAGCTGGGGGGGCCGTCATAGGCGCGGGCGGGCAGCGGGCGCAGTATGGGCGCGGCGAACACGGCAGCGGCGAGCAGGCTTGACAGAATGGTCTGACGCATTGCGCGAACGTCCCTTGGCGGCATAGGTCGGACATGGCAGTGCCATGACAAGCCGGCAAGGGGCGAGGACGCCCGTAGTGCCGGATCGGCCCCGGATTGTGGCGCGGCAGGCGGAAGGAATGACGGGATGTTTGGCAGACGCGGCAGGAATTCCGGGGAGGCCGGGCTGGCGGCGGCGCAGGCGGCGCTGCACGAGGTGCAGGATCCGGCGAGCGGCCAGGCACTGACCGAGAGCGGGCTGATCGACAGCCTGGAGGTCAGTGGCGGGCAGGCGGTGCTGGCCCTGCTGGCGACGCGGGATTCCGCGACGGCGATGGAACGGGTGGCCCGCGAGGCGGAGGCGGCGCTGCTGGGCGTGCCGGGAATCGAATCGGCGCGGGTGGTGTTGACCGCGCACCGTATGGCGCCGGCGGCACCGGTGGCGCCGGCGAGCGCGGCGGCCGGCGCGGGGCTGGCGGCACGGCACGGCACGCCGGGCAGGAAGATCGCGCTGCCGAACGTGGCACGGATCGTGGCGGTCGCGTCGGGCAAGGGGGGGGTCGGGAAATCCACCACCGCGGTCAATCTCGCGGTGGCGCTGGCGCGGGCCGGGCACCGGGTGGGGCTGCTGGATGCGGATATCTTTGGGCCGAGCCTGCCGACGATGCTGGGACGGCGGGAGCGGCCCGAGGTGGTGGGCGACCGGATACAGCCGGTGCGGGTGTTCGGGCTGGTGGCGATGTCGATGGGGTTTCTGGTGGACCCGGAGGCGGCGATGATCTGGCGCGGACCGATGGTGATGGGCGCCATTCAACAATTATTGGGCCAGGTGGACTGGGGCACGCTGGATGTGTTGGTGGTGGACATGCCGCCGGGCACCGGCGATGCCCAGTTGACACTGGCGCAGAGTGTCGCGCTGACCGGCGCGGTGATCGTTTCGACGCCGCAGGACGTGGCGCTGGCGGATGCGCGGCGCGGGGTCGCGATGTTCCGGAAAATGGGCGTGCCCCTGCTCGGGCTGGTGGAGAACATGAGTTTTTTCTGCTGCCCGGAATGTGGCGCGCGCAGCGACATATTCGGCCATGGCGGCGCGCGGCTGGAGGCGGCGCGGCTGGGCGTGACGCTGCTCGGGGAAGTGCCGCTGCTGCGCGCGGTGCGGCAGGCATCGGATGCGGGCACGCCGGTGGTGCTGGCCGAGCCCGATGGCGAGGCGGCCCGCGCCTATGGCGCGCTGGCCGAGGCGGTCTGGCAACACATTGCGACGGTGGACGGGGGCACGGACACGGCGGCGGCGACGCCGACGGGTTGACGAACGCGGCCTGCCGGCTAGGTTCTGGGCCATGTCCAAGACAAACAAACGACTGGCCGCTATCGGCGGCATCGGGCTGATGATGGGGCTGGTGGCGACGCCAGGCCACGCCAGGGAGCCGAAGGAACACCTGGTGCAGACGGTGCCGGCCGGCTTCAGCGAAGTCAGCACCCGGTCGCAGCCGGGCATGGTGATCGATGAATACGTGCCCGCCGGCGAGACGCTGGGGACCTGGACCCGGCAGATTCTGGTGCAGCATTTCGTGTTCAAGAACGGCTATCCGCCACCGCCCTCGCGCTATGTGAATTTCCTGATCCAGACCTGGCAGCAGGGCTGCCCGGGCGCGGCGAAGCCGAAAGTGGGGGTGGGCTACGATGCCTCCGGCCGGCCGGCCGGGGCGGCGGAGCTGGACTGCCCGCACAACCCCAAGACCGGCAAGCCGGAACACACGTTTTTCCAGATAATTCGCGCGACCGGAAAACTCTATGTGGTGCAGTATGCGTTCCGCTACGAACCCTCGGACGCCGACCGGGTGAGCGCGGTGAATTTTCTGCGCACCGCGCATATCGAGGGGACGGCGCCCGTTTCCGGGCTGTAGGGATCCGGCGTCGCGGCGGGCGGCGGTGGGTTCGGTAACGGCGCGGCGGGCTCAATCGGCGCGGTAATTCGGCGCTTCGCGGTCGATCGCGACGTCGTGGACGTGGCTTTCGCGCAGGCCGGCGCCGGTGATGCGGCGGAAGCGGGCGCGGGCGCGCAGGTCGTCGAGCGTCGCGCTGCCGGTATAGCCCATGCCGGCGCGTAAGCCGCCGACGAGTTGATGCAGCACGGCGGCGACCGGGCCCTTGTAGCCGACGCGGCCCTCGATGCCTTCGGGGACGAGCTTGAGCTGGTCGCGCACCTCGGCCTGGAAGTAGCGGTCGGCGGAGCCGCGGGCCATGGCGCCGAGGCTGCCCATGCCACGATAGGATTTGTAGGAGCGGCCCTGGTAGAGGAACACTTCGCCGGGCGCTTCATCGGTGCCGGCGAGCAGGCTGCCGACCATGACGCAATCGGCGCCGGCGCCGATGGCCTTGACGATATCGCCCGAGGTGCGGATGCCGCCATCGGCGATGGCGAAGACGCCGCGCTCGTGGCAGGCGCTGGCGGTTTCGAGCACGGCGGTGAATTGCGGCACGCCGACGCCGGCGACGACGCGGGTGGTGCAGATGCTGCCTGGGCCGATGCCGATTTTGACCGCGTCCGCGCCGGCATCGGCGAGGGCGTGGGCGGCTTCCGGGGTGGCGACGTTGCCGGCGACGATGGCGATTTCATGGGAGAGCGCCTTGGCCCGGGCGACGGCCTCGAGCACGCCGTGGGAGTGGCCGTGCGCGGTATCGATGACCAGGACATCGACCCCGGCCTCGACCAGGGCCATGGCGCGGGTGTGGCCGTCCGCGCCGACGCCGGTGGCGGCGGCGACGCGCAGGCGGCCGAGCGCGTCCTTGTTGGCGAGCGGGTGGGCCTCGGCCTTGTCCATGTCCTTCACCGTGATCAGGCCGACGCAGCGATAGGCGTCATCGACGACGAGGAGTTTCTCGATGCGGTGGTGGTGGAGCAGGCGGCGGGCCTCGTCGGCGGAGACGCCGAGGCGGACGGTGACGAGGTTTTCCCGCGTCATGAGATCGGCGACCTGGATGGTGGGGTCGGTCGCGAAGCGGACATCGCGGTTGGTGAGGATGCCGACGAGGCGGCCGGTGCCGCGCTCGACCACGGGCACGCCGGAGATATGGGCGGAGGCCATGAGGGCGCGGGCCTCGGCGAGGGTCTGGTCGGGGGCGATGGTGAGGGGATCGACCACCATGCCGGATTCGTATTTTTTCACGCGCCGGACCTCGGCGGCCTGGCGTTCGGGGGAGAGGTTTTTGTGGATGACGCCGAGGCCGCCCGCCTGGGCCATGGCGATGGCCATGGCGGATTCCGTGACGGTATCCATGGCGGCGGCGATGAGGGGGATATTGAGCCCGATGGCGCGGGCGAGGCGCGCCCTGGTATCGGTGTGGGCGGGGAGGATTTCCGAATAGACGGGCACGAGCAGCACATCGTCGAAGGTCAGCGCCTCGGGGATTGTGCCGTTGCCGTTTCGTACCATCGGGTGCGCCTTGTGCTTGCCGTGGCGAAGTGACTTAGGCGCGGTTGGGGGATGGTGCAAGTTGGGCATCGGACAATGGGCGGCGCCAATGCCCTTCCTTCCTCCGTTCTCTGGCAGGCTGCGGGAAAACTGGTGGCCGAGGATGGGTAAGTAAATTTTCTTGCGGGGGAGAACGGAGTGAAGCCACGATGTTTCAGCATCACGGCGAGTTCCAGACGAATCCTGCGCGGAAGGGCGCCGCCCAGCCGACCCGCCCAGTTTTACAGCGCTCTGCTAGACCGTTCCGGCATGCCACGCCGACCTAGTCGCGCCGGAAAGCCGTTTTGGCGGAAATGTATCTCGCCCGATCACCGCAGCTGACGATTTTGTCGGCGCACTGCGCTTTGTTACTTCGCGCGCCATGCCAAAAACCATAGACTTTGAGACTGAAGGGATGTCGCCTGCCTCATCAGTCATTCGAAAGAGGGAGGGCAGAACACCATAACTCCCTAGGTCGCATAAGATGCTTGATCAGTGACATGCCGCCTGCTATCCCTCAACCTCAGGTAGAGTAGTGGGCTGCCACCAGATCCGGTTTGCCTCTGTCGGTGTCGGTTTGTTCTGGCTTAGTGTTAGAGCGTGTTTGAGAAGTTTCACGGAGGGTCAGATCCGGCGGAGCATGGTTGCGGTTGCGGCGATCAGGATGAGGGTCTCGGCGACATCGATGCGTTGCTCGAAGTCGCGAGTAAGGCGGCGGTG
>JAKAZJ010000370.1 GCA_021826565.1 Pseudomonadota bacterium
CGTTCCGCGGCGCGGCGCGGAGCCAGATCGCACGCAACCTCGAGTTTTGCCTGGAGACCTTCCCCCGGCTGCGCGAACGCAGCGGCCAGCTTGCCGGGTCCATGAGCGGGGGCGAGCAGCAGATGCTGGCGCTGGGGCGGGCGCTGATGTCGGCTCCGAAAATCCTGCTGATCGACGAACCCTCGGTGGGCCTGGCGCCGGCCCTGGTGCGGCGGACCATCGACAAGATCAAGGAGCTGAAGGAAGGCTACCAGCTCACGGTGCTGATGGCGGAGCAGAATTTCACCCAGGCGATCCGCATCGCCGATCGCGGCTACGTGATCGTGCACGGCCAGATTGCGTTCGAGGGCGCGTCCGCCGACGAGCTCAACAACAACGCGCTGATCCGGAAATTCTATCTGGGGATGTGATCCCGACCGACACGCTCCCGGTCCGCCATAGGTTTGACACCAGCCTCCGCCACGCTAAGGAAATCCTGGGAACCGGCGGCTACGCCGGCCCCAGGCGGAAAGGCCGATGCATGACCGACCCGCTCTTGCCGCCGGCGGCGCAAGCCGTCCCTGTTCCCGGACGTCGCCGGATTCTGGGCTACTGCGCCAGCCTGCCGCTCTCGGGCGGCCTGGGCGCGAGGTTGCTTGCGCCTGCCGCGGTGCGTCTCAAGCCCCTGTCAGGCGTGGCCCAGCCACATCCGGCGCTGCCGCATGGCGCCACGTTGCTGATCGGCGGCCCGCCGGGGGGGGCGACCCAGCGCTGGGCAGGGTTGGTCGCCCCGGCGCTGACGCGCGGACTTCCGCCCGGCAGCCGGATCGCGCTCGACAGCGTGGGCGGGCTGGACGGGGTGACCGCCGCCAACCGCTTCGCCGCCGCTCCGGCGCCCGACGGCTCGCGGCTGCTGTTCACACCGGGCGCCGCGATCCAGGCCTGGCTGGTGGGCGACAAGCGGGCGCGCTTCGATGTCGGCACCTGGGTCCCGGTGCTGGCGGCCGAGGCGCCCGGCGTGCTGATGACCCGGGTGCCGCTGGCGCGGCTGCGCGCCGGCCTTGCAGTACGGGTCGCCGTCGATCGCTTGCCCGGCCCGGATCTGGCCGCGCTGCTCGCGGTGCATCTGCTCGGCGCGCCGCCGCTTCCGGTGTTCGGTCTGCCACGCGCCGCGGCCGAGGCGGCGCTGCGGCGCGGCGCCGTCGATGTGATCCTGTTGACCGGCCCCGGGGTGGCGGCGCGGGTTGCGCGGCTGGAGCGGGCGGGGCTGAAGCCGCTGGCCAGTTTCGGGATGTCGGATGTCGGCGGGCAGTTGCAGCGCGATCCGATGTTCCCGTCGTTGCCGCATCTGGGTGCGCTCAGCGTGCAGGATCAGGGCGGGTTGTTCGCGGCCTGGCGGGCTTCGGCGCTGGCGGCGCAACTGGTGTTTGCGACCACGCTGCCCTCGCTCACGCCGGCGGCGCTGATCTCGCTGTGGCGCGGGGCAGCGGGGGCGGCGATGGGCGACCCGGGCCTGACGGCCGCCTTGTCGGCCGATGGCGTGCGCCCGCTGGTGGGGCCGGCCGCGCTGACCGCCGAACGCCAACTGGCGGTGCCCGCCCCGGTGCTGCTTGCCCTGCGGCAATGGCTGAGCCAGCGCCGCGGGTGGCATTCAGGCTGACACACGCGCCTCGGTGTGGAAGTCGGCACCTGCCCGCACCCCCACACCGGGACACGCGCCTACCCAGTTCGCGCGGTTTCCGCTACCACCACGGGGATCGGTGCCGCGCCGGACCGGCGCGCGCTGCCACAGGGAGAAGGCGCAACATCCATGGCAACCACGCAATCATTTCCGCATCGCGCGCTGGGCCGCGCGGGCCTGACCGTCGCCACGATCGGCCTCGGCTGCATGTCGCTCTCCGGCATCTACGGGGAGGCCGAGGACGCGACCTCGGAAGACCTGATCCGCGCGGCGATCGATCGCGGCGTGGATCATCTGGACAGTTCCGACATGTATGGCTGGGGCCATAACGAGACGGTGGTCGGCCGCGCCATCAAGGGCCGCCGCGACCGGGTGGTGCTGGCGACCAAGTTCGGCCAGACCCAGAACCCCGGCGGGCCGAACGGCGTCAATGGCCGGCCCGACTACGTGATCGCCGCCTGCGAGGCGAGCCTGAAGCGCCTGAACGAGGACGTGATCGATCTGTATTACCAGCATCGCGTCGATCCGAATGTTCCGGTCGAGGACACGGTGGGCGCGATGGCGAAGCTGGTCGAACAAGGGAAGGTCCGCTTCCTGGGCCTGTCGGAGGCCCATCCCGACCGGATCCGCCGCGCCCACGCGGTCCACCCGATCGCGGCGGTGCAGACCGAATACTCGCTGCTGTATCGGACCGAGGCCGAGGAGACGCGCCGGACCACGCGCGAACTGGGGATCGGCTTCGTCGCCTATGCGCCGCTGGGGCGCGGCTTCCTGACCGGGGCGATCCGCGACTTCGCCGATGTGGACGGAAGGCGCGCGGCGCATCCGCGGTTCCAGGAAGCGAATTTCGCCGCCAACCGCGCGCTGGTAGCGAAGATCGAGGCGCTGGCCGCAGCCAAGGGCTGCACGCCGGCGCAGCTGACGCTGGCCTGGCTGCTGGCGCAGGGCGATGACGTGGTGGCCATCCCCGGCACCCGCTACCTGCCGCGGCTGGAGGAGAATCTGGGGGGGCTGACGGTGCGGCTCGACGCCGCCGAGGCGACGGAGATTTCGGCGCTGGTGCCGCCCGAGGCGGTGGCCGGCACCCGCTATCCGGCTGGCGGGATGAAGGGGGTGTATCTGTAGGGCTCGCCCCAGGGATCGCCCCAGGGATCTCCGCATGGATCTTTGCCCTGGGGGCAAGGAGGGAACCGTCGCCGGAGCGTCGCGTGCCAGCTCCGTTGCGGGTCCGCCGACGGTCGGGATGTCGTTGCGGGCAACCGGCGAAATATCTTCCGTAACCGATAGCCCGGGTCGGCGCGATGCCCGCTACGCCCGGCGGACCGCCGCGCCTGGCCGCGCCAGCCGCGCCATGTCCTGCTCGATCCGCTCCAGGAACAGGCGCGCCTCCTGCCGCCGCGCCAGATCGCGCGCGGCGGCGAAATCCGCGTCCGCCGCCACGCCGTCCCCCGCGGCCAGCCGCAGATGGGCGCGAAGGCGCAGTAACTCCGCGCCCATCCAGAGCTCGCCCTGCGCGAAGCCCAGCTCGGCCAGCGCGAGGCTGCGCGCCGCCTCCTCGGTGCGTCCGGCGCGGATGCAGGCGTCGGCATGCACGATGTACCACGCGTTCGAGAACGCATGGCTGTCCTCCAGTCGGTCGATCCCGGTGCGCGCAAGGGCGAAGCCGGCCGCCGCGCGTCCCTCGGCCACCGCGGCGAGGCCGGCGAACAACTCCGCGTGGCCACGCCAGTAGTGCAGTTCCTCGCTCTCGGTCAGCTGCGTCATCTCTTCGGCCGCCGCGATCAGGGCCGCATCGTCGCCGATCAGCGCCGCGAGCAGGCAGCCGGCGAACACCAGCGGCTGGCAGATGTTGCGGATGCGACCATCGGCGCGCGCTCCGGCCAGGGTGCGCTCGCGC
>JAKAZJ010000371.1 GCA_021826565.1 Pseudomonadota bacterium
GCCCAAGCATGGGCGTGCACCAGCCCGTCGTCATACGGCTCGGCGGGCGCGGCCGGCGCCGCGTCATGGAACTGCGCCGCCTCGGTGCTGCCGGCCAGCGCCGTGGTGGAGGAAGTCCCGCCCGAGATCGCCAGCGCGACCCCATCGAAATACCCCACACCCACTTCGCGCTGATGCCGGGTCGCGGTGTAGCCTTCCGCCTCGGCGGCGAACTCGGCCTGTTGCAGTTCCGAATAGGCCGCCATGCCGCGATCGGCATAGCCGCGCGCCAGATTGAACATCGACAGGTTCAGGCTGTGGAACCCGGCCAAGGTGACGAACTGGAACTTGTAGCCCATCGCGCCGATTTCACGCTGGAAGCTCGCGATCTTCTCGGCCGGCAGCTTCTTCTGCCAGTTGAAGCTGGGCGAGCAGTTATACGCCAGCATCTTGCCGGGGAATTGGCGATGGATCGCCTCGGCGAAGCGGCGCGCGTCCGCCAGATCGGGATCCGAAGTTTCCCACCACAGCAGATCCGCATAAGGCGCGTAGGCCAGTGAGCGGGCGATGGCGTAATCGACCCCCATGCCGGGGCGAATGCGGAAAAACCCCTCGGCGGTACGCTCACGCGAGATGAAGGGGCGGTCGCGCTCGTCGATATCGGTGGTCAGAAGCTGCGCCGACTGGGCGTCGGTGCGGCACAGCAGGACGGTGGCCACGCCTTCCACATCCGCGGCCAGGCGGGCGGCGTTCAGGGTGCGGATATGGGTGGCGATCGGCACCAGCACCTTGCCGCCCAGATGGCCGCATTTCTTCTCCGACGCCAGTTGGTCCTCGAAATGCACACCCGCCGCGCCGGCGGCGATCATCGCGCGCATCAGCTCGTAGGCGTTCAGCGGGCCGCCGAAGCCGGCCTCGGCGTCGGCGATGATCGGCGCCATCCAATAGGTGCTGTCATCGCCTTCCATGTGGCCGATCTGGTCGGCGCGGCGCAGCGCGTTGTTGATCCGCTCGATCACCTTGGGCACGGAATCCACCGGATACAGCGACTGGTCCGGATACATCGCGTGGGCCGAATTGGCGTCCGCGGCCACCTGCCAGCCGGACAGATAAATTGCTTTCAGTCCGGCCTTGACCTGTTGCACCGCCTGGTTGCCGGTCAGCGCGCCGAGGGTCGGCACGAAGGGTTCCGACCGCAACAGCTGCCACAGCCGCGCCGCGCCGCGCTCGGCCAGGGTGTGGCGGATGCGGAACGAACCGGCCAGGCGTTCCACGTCCGCGGGCGTGAAGTCGCGGCGGATGCCGTCGAAGCGACCAGGCTCGCCGCCGATCGGGCCGGAGAGACCGTCGGGGGCACGGGTGGCGGTGGGGGTCATCATGTGGGTCCTTGCGATCCGGGGTGGATGCAGTCAAGGTTTCACATTGCGACTGCGAAGCGCACCCCGAATCTGCGTGAAGACGGCGCAATCCCGTGGCGGAATTCACCGCCCGAGGCCTCGGATAGTAAAGGGAGTAAAGCCATTTCCCGCCCCCTGCTTGGCCGCACGATCCGCCGCCTCCGCACCGAGGCCGGGCTGACGCAGCAGGCGCTGGCCGCCCGGCTGGGCATTTCCGCCAGCTACCTCAATCTGATCGAGCACGATCAACGCGGCGTCACCGCCAGCCTGTTGCTGAAACTGGCCGAGGTGCTGCGCGTCGATCTGGCGGCGCTGTCGGGCAACACCGAACGCCAGTTGGAACTGGGCCTGCGCGAGGTGTTCGCCGACGGCCTGCTGGGCACGGATGCGGTGCCGGAGACCGAGGTGCAGGCCCTGGCCGCCGCCCCCAACGCGGCGCGCGCGGTGTTGGCGCTGTATCGCGCCTGGCGGGTGGCGCGCGAGGATGCGGGCGGGATCGCATTGCCGTCCGGCCGGCGGATCCTGCTGCCGAACGAGGAAGCGCGGGATTTCTTTCACGAACGCGGCAATCATTTCCCGACGCTGGAGGACGCGGCCGAGGCGCTGACCGCCGCGCTGGACGCAGCGCCGCACGAGATGAACCACGCCATCGCGGAACGACTGCGCCGGACCCATGGCGTGACCGTGACGGTGCGCCCGCTGGACGGGACCTTGCGGCAGTTCGATCCGGAGACGCGGGCGCTGGCCTTGTCCGAAAGCCTGCCGCGGGAAAGCCGCGGCTTCCAGATGGCATTCCAGCTTGCGCTGCTGGAAGCCCGCGCGCCGGTGGAGGCGGTGCTGGCCGAGACGCCGCCGTCGTCGGAGGAAGCGGCGATGCTGATCCGCGTGGGGTTGCTGAACTACCTGGCCGCGGCGTTGCTGCTGCCCTACGCGCCGTTCCTGTCGGCCGCCATGGGGCTGCGCTACGATATCGAAAGCCTGGCGGCGCGCTTCGGCGTGTCCTTCGAGCAGGCGTGCCAGCGCATCGCATCCTTGCAGCGCTCCGGTGCGCGCGGCGTGCCGTTCTTCTTCCTGCGCGCGGATGCGGCGGGAAATGTGACGAAACGATTCTCGGCCGCCGGGTTCCCGTTCGCGCGTTATGGCGGGTCCTGCCCGCGCTGGGTGGTGCATACGGCGTTCGCGCGCCCCGGGGAGATCCAGGTGCAGCTGGCGGAACTGCCGGACGGGGCGGCGTTTCTGTGCATCGCGCGCACCGTCAGCCGGGCGCCGGCGCGCTGGGGTGAGCCGCCGCCCACGCATGTGGTGGCGATGGGCTGCGCCGTGGGACATGCGGGGGAAGTGGTGTACGGGGACGGGCTGGACCTGGCCACGGCGCGGGTGGGCATTGGGCTGTCGTGCCGGTTATGCGAACGGGCGGAGTGCCGCTCCCGCGCGTTCCCGCCGCTGGCGCACCGGCTGGTGGGGGACCCGCTGACCAAGGGGGCCAGCCCGTATCGGTTCGCGGCGCGGTAGGGGCAAGGTCGGATGCCAGCCATATTGCGCGTCGAAATGGACAAACGCGACCTTCGAGCCGATCTGGAGCCATGCCCATGAACCTGTCGATCAAGAACGCGCCTGACGAGGTGGTCCACCGGCTGCGGCAGCGCGCGGAGCGGCATCATCGTTCGCTGCAAGGGGAACTGCTGTCCATCATCGAGGCGGCCGCGCGCGAGGATCGCCCTGCCACGCCCGCCGAGCTCCTGGCCGAGATACGCCGCCTTGGCGTCCATACCCCTAGCGAGTCCGTCTCCCTGATCCGTGCCGATCGCGATGCCCGTCAAGGCAGTTGACGCCTCCGCCATCGCCGCCCTGCTGTTCGTCGCGCCGGAGACCGACGCGAATGTAAGACGCGAGCTACCTCTGGCCGCCCCAACAACCGGGCGCCGGTCTTGTGTCACGCGCCAAACAAATCACCGAAGCCGAAGCGGCCTCGCCAGAATCGCGGGGACGGATCAAGACAGCGGCGTAAGGCGCGGCTGCAACCCACGCGGCTGCGCGCGGCGCCCTGGGGAGGGTCGAGCCCGGACAACGATCATCATTAAAATTCGGCGCCACCAGGTCGCAAATTTCAGACGCAAGGTCGGTCGGAATCGCTTTAATCCACGGAAAAGATGGTAGCGGCGGGCGGATTTGAAC
>JAKAZJ010000372.1 GCA_021826565.1 Pseudomonadota bacterium
CCGGGCGGGTGGTGAACCTGGCGGTCGGCGGGGGCGAGCCGATCGAGGCGTATTCGGCGCTGCGCCGCGCCCTGGCCTGCCCGCATTCGCCGCGCCGCGTCATCGTCTCGTTCGACGCGACGCATTTTGTCCGCCCGGACCTGTTCTGGGAGCGCAGCGTGGCGTTCGGTTTCATGCGCACGCGGGGGATGGCGCGGTTGCGCGCGGTTTCGGCGCGGCGGCATGACTGGTCGGTGTGGCGGCTGCGCCTGCGGCAAGGCGAGCCCGGGCGGCTGCGCGCCGCGTTCTATGCGATGCGCTTCCCGACGCTGTATTTCGGCCCGCTGCTGCATGGCGGCGTGGTGCTGCGCTGGTGGGAGAACCGGCGGCGTCTGCGCCGGGTTCTGGCGGCACGCGGGCAGTATTTCTTCGGCCGCGCGGATGGCTCGGCGGTGGTGGCGGCCGACGGGACCCTGCGCCGTTTCCGGCCGCTGCCGGTGCTGGACTGGTATTTCGCCGCGTTGCTGCGGCTGGCGCGCGCGCGCGGCGTGCCGGTAAGCTTCGTTGCGATGCCGATGAACACCGCCACCTGGCGGGCGGTGCGCCCCCGGGTGCGGCGGGGCTTCGCGGCCTATCTGGCGGGGTATGCGGCGCGCGACCCGGATTTCCGGGTGATCGGCCCGGTGATGCCGCATTGGCCGGACCGGTATTTCGGCGACGGGTTTTCGCATCTGAACCCGGCCGGCGCGGCCCGGTTCAGTGCGCGGTTCGTCGCGGTGATGGCTGCGCGCGTGAACATCGGTCGCACTCGTGAACGCCCGCCCGTCGGACCCGCGCGGGATTCCCGCAGGCAAGCGGCGTGCGGGCGTGCATTCCCAAACTCTCAGCGCCCGCGGAACACGGGACGGCGCTTCTCGATGAAGGACGCGGTGGCCTCCCGGTAGTCCTCGGACTCGGCGGCGCGGCGCTGCGCGTCCGTGATTTCGCCGGCGCGCGCGTCCGCCTCGCCACGGGCAATCGCCTCCACGGTCAGCTTGCCGCCGCGCTGCGACAGCGGTGCGCAAGCGGCCAGTTCATGCGCCAGGCGTTGCGCGCCGGCCAGCGCGTGGTCCTCCGCCACCTCGTCCAGCAGGCCCATGGCGCGGCAGGCGGTCAGGGGGAAAATGCGTCCAGAATACAGGACCAGCTTGGCGCGCGGCAGGCCGACGGTGCGGAGCAGATTCTCGCTGTCCAGCACCGAATACACGATTCCGCGCTTGGCCGCCGGGATGCCCATGCGCGTGGTCTCGTCGCCGACGCGGAAATCGCACGCCAGCGCCAGGCCGCAGCCGCCGCCCACGCCGAAGCCGGGGATCGCGGCGATGGTGGGCTGCGGCAGGTCGCGGATCGCGACCGTGGCGGCATGGCCGGCCGCGCCATAGGCCTTGATGCCGTCCGCGGTGCTGCGCAACCGGGGAAATTCGGAGATATCGGCGCCGGCCGAGAAATTGCCGCCGGCCCCGGTCAGGATCGCCACCCGCACATCGGCGCGGTCGCGGAAGTCCTGGAAGATCTCGCCCAGCTTGCACCACATGGCAAACGTCACGGCGTTGCGGTGCGCGGGGTTGTGCAACGTGACGGTGGCGATGCCGGCGGCGTCCACCTCGGCGAATACGTCGGCATTTTCGGCCATGTTCCCGTCCCTTTGCGCTGATCGGGCGATCATGGCATCACCCAGGGGCAGCGCCAAGACGGGCCGCCGGCGAGGAGGGAACGATGCACGGAGCATTGCACGGATTGCGGGTGCTGGACCTGACCAGCAATCTGTCCGGTCCCTATTGCTGCATGATGCTGGCCGATCACGGCGCCGAGGTCATCAAGCTGGAACAGACCGGCAAGGGCGACGCGGCGCGCAACATGCCCCCGTTCGTGAACGGGGAGAGCGCGCCGTTCATGATCTGGAACAGGAACAAATCCTCGGTCGAGATCGACCTGAAAACGCAACGCGACGCGTTCCTGGAGCTGGTCGATCGCGCCGATTTCGTGGTGGAGAATTTCCGCCCCGGCGTGATCGACCGCCTGGGTCTGGGCTGGGACGTGCTGCACGCCCGCAACCGGCGCGTCATCATGGGGTCGATCTCCGGCTTCGGCCAGACCGGTCCGTACCGCCCGCGCGGCGGCTACGATCTGATCGCGCAGGCGATGTCCGGTCTGATGAGCATCAACGGGCCGGAAGACGGGCCGCCGTTCCGCCTGCCGATCGCGATCTCGGACGTGGCCGCTGGGATGCACCTGGCGTTCGGCCTGCTGGCCGCGCTGGAAGCGCGCCACCACAGCGGCGCCGGCCAGCATGTGGAGACCTCCCTGCTGGAGGCCGCCACGTCGTTCTGCGTGTATGAGGCCGCCCATTATTTTGCCACCGGCGGCCGTCCGCCGCGGATCGGCCAGCAGCACCGGGGCAGCTCGCCTTATCAGGTGTTCGCCACCGCGGACGGGTTCATCACCATCGGCGCGTCGCAGCAGAAATTCTTTGTCGCTTTGTGCGGGATCGTCGGGCGGCCGGCGCTGGTCGAGGATCCGCGCTTTGCCTCGGTGGCGACGCGGGTGGCGCATAACCGGGAGCTGGTGGCGCTGCTGGCCGAGCCGCTGCGGGCGGCGCCCTCGGCGCAGTGGCTGGCGGCGCTGGAGGCCGTCGGGATTCCGGCCGGCCCGGTCCTGGGTTTCGACGAGGTGCTGACCGACCCGCATATGCTGGCGCGCGGGATGGTGGCGGAGACGATGCATCCGGTGACGGGGCCGTTCCGGACTTTGGGGGTACCGGTGAAATTGTCGGCCACGCCGGGATCGGTGCGGCGGGCGGCACCACGGCTTGGCGAGCACACGAAGGACGTGTTGGGTTAGGGTGGTTCGGTCGCAAACCGGCGGGGTCGGCGCGGTGTCCGGCCGATCCGATTGCCTCGGAATTGGAACGCCTGGTTGGGTTCCTGCGGCTGCACCGGCGTGATTGCGGGGGCTCTTGCGGCCGCTGAGGTCAGTACCGCTGCCACCTTCGGGCGCGGACGGGAGCAGAATGACCGACCGCCTCTCGCCTGATTCCGTGTGCGAATCCGATCGGACTACGTCCCTTCAAACGCTTGGCGCAGCTCCGCCAGCTTCAGTTTCTTCATTGTCAGCAGCGCGCTCATCACCCGTTCCGATCGGGCGGCATCCGTCCCGGCAAGCATCGCGGGCAAAGCAACCGGAACGACCTGCCACGAGACGCCATATCGGTCCTTCAACCAGCCGCAGTGCTGCGCCTTCTCGTCACCGCCTTCGCGCAGCTTGTCCCAGTAGTGATCGATCTCGGCCTGTGTTTCGCACAAGACCACGAAGGAAACGGCTTCGTTGAACGTGAAATGAGGCCCGCCGTTGAGCGCGGTGAAGGCCTGGCCTTCCAGCCGGAAGACCACGGTGAGTACCGAACCGTCCGGCTTGCCGTGGGCCTCGACCCCCGCCTTGCCGTATCGGGTGACCGACTCTACTCCCGAATTGCCGAAGACGGACACGTAGAACTTCGCCGCCTCCTCGGCCTGGTTGT
>JAKAZJ010000373.1 GCA_021826565.1 Pseudomonadota bacterium
GTGCCGGCGCACCCATTCCGAGAACCGCGCGCGCGGTCCGATCGCGTAATCCAGGATATCCTCGGCAACGAAGCTGCCGCGCCCCTGGACGCTTTCGATCAGGCCCTCGCGCACCAGCGCGTCCAGCCCGTGGCGGGCGGTATGGCGGTTGACGCCGAAGCGGGCGGCCAGCGCCGCTTCCGATGGCAGGCGCGCGCCCGGGGCCAGGCGGCCGTCCTCGATCTCGGCACGCAGCGCGGCGGCGATGCGGTGCCACAACGCGATGCCGTCCTCGCGGGCGAGCGGGGCCGACACGCGCTCAGTCCGGCGGTGGGGCGATCCAGTTGTACAGCGCCAGCCCCCCATCCACCGCGACCGTGGTTCCGGTCACGTATCCGCCGAATCGTTCCGACAGCAGGGCCACCGCCATCTGCGCGATATCCTCCGCCGTGCCGGTGCGGCGCAGCGGGATCATCCGTTCCAGTGTCGCCACGTCGGCGGCAAACCCGCCGCCCGGAATCGCGCCCGGGGCGATCGCGTTCACCCTTATGCCGTGCGGTCCCAGCGCCTTGGCCAGTTCCTTGACCAGCATCGTCTCCCCGGCCTTGGCGGCGGAATAATGCGGCAGATTGCGCGGCGTCCCGGCATGCAGGGAGGTGACGAAAATCATCCGCCCCCGAATCCCGCCCGCGATCATGTGCCGCCCGGCAGCCTGACCCAGCACGAACCCGGCGCGCAGATTGGTGGTCAGCATCGCGTCCCATTCCGCCTCCGTCACCGCCAGCAGATGCTGCGTTTCCGGCCGGCGCGGCGAGGCGCTGTGCGCGAGCAGCGAGAGCCGTCCGCCCAGCGCGGCCAGGGCGGCGGGGAACAGCGCGCCGGCGGCCTCGGGGCGGGACAGATCGGCGGGGACGAACGCGGCGCCGAGTTCGGCGGCAACGGCGGCGCCGCGATCGGCGTCCAGATCGGTCAGCACCAGCCGCGCGCCCTCGGCGGCCAGCGCCCGGGCCAGTCCCCGGCCGATGCCGGAGGCGGCGCCGGTGACCAGGGCGGTTTCCCCCGCGAGCAACGGATCAGACATCGGCATTCTCCGGCGCAGGGCGACGGGAGACCACCAGAAGCGGGGTGAAGCTCTGCACCGTCTCGTCGTTCTGATTCACGGTCAGGCAGCGCACCCGGACCATGCCGCGATCGGGGCGGGACCGCGAGGGGGTGATCTCCAGGATCTCGCTGCGCACGCGCAGCGTATCGCCCGGGCGGACCGGTCGTTCCCACAGCAATTCGCCGCCGGAACCGATGATGCCGCCGGCCAACTTCAGGCCGGAGGTCACCAGCAGGCGCATGGTCAGCGCCGCGGTATGCCAGCCGCTGGCGGCCAGGCCACCGAACAAGGTGGCGGCGGCGGCGGTCTCGTCCAGGTGGAACGGCTGCGGGTCCCAGCTTGCGGCGAAGTCCTTGATCGCAGCGGTGTCGATCGTCGCGCCGGCGCTCTCGAAGTGCTGGCCGACGGCGAGGTCTTCCAGGAACAGCGCGGTCATCGGCGTGGGCCTATGACGGAGGTCATGTCGCGATCACACCCAGCGCGCGGCGGAACCGGTCCGTCAGATAGGCCCCATCGCGCGGCGGCAAATGCCGCGGCACCTCGGCGGGCGAGATTTTCAGCACCGCGAACAGCGGCTCCGACCGCAGCCGGGGGCGCAGCGCCGCCACCGCGTCCGCGTCGCGCGCCGTCGCGGTCTGTTCCCAGCCGCAGGCCGCGGCCACGGCGGCGAGGTCGGTGCCGTGCCCGGTATGGCTGCGCTGCGAGCCGGTTTCGCCGAAGCGGGCATTGTCCAGCACCGCCACCGCCAGGTTCGGCGCGCGCGCCGCGGCCAGCGTGGCGAGCGCGCCCAGGCCCATCAATGCCTCCCCATCGCCGGTCAGCACCAGCACGTGCCGCCGCGGCTGCGCCAGCGCCAGGCCGAGGCCGATCATCGCCGCCCCGCCCATCGCGCCCCACAGATAGAAATTCAGCGCCCGGTCGCCGGCGGCGCCCACGTCGTAGGTCGCCGAGCCCAGTCCCGAAACCACCAGCAGATCCCCCGGATCGGCGAGCAGGCGCGCCACCACGGCGCGACGATCGAGCGTGCCCTCGTTATGCGTGCGATCCGGAATCATTTCACCCACACCTTGCTGCCGATCAGCCGTTGCGAAAACAGGACCGCCACCGGCACGCAGGAATCGAACGCGAGCGCGGCCGAGGCGGCGACGATCTCCGCCACCTCCCCGGGATGATCGGCGCGGCGGACATGCACCCCGGCCGCGGTCAG
Organism: Pseudomonadota bacterium; assembly: GCA_021826565.1. The sequence continues at coordinate 2,289 of JAKAZJ010000373.1, forward strand.
GACCGCCGGCGTGGCGCTGCCCATCGGCACCTGCCACGGATTGAACTCGCCCCACTCGCCGCGCATCGTCACCAGCGTCAGCAACGGCATCCGGCAGTTCTGCGGCAGCGACAGCATGTTGATGCAGTTGCCCACGCCGGACGATTGCATCAGCAGGCAGGCGCGCTGCCCGCCCAGCCAGGCGCCGGCGGCGAGCGCGATGCCCTCCTCCTCGGTGGTCAGCACCACCGCCTGCATGGCGGGGTCGGCATGCGCCGCGGCGATCAGATGCGCGTGGCCGGCATCGGGGACATAGGCCAGTTGGGTAATGCTTGCGGCTTTCAGCGCGGCATAAACATCCGGCTGCCAGGATGGGGTGGTCATGCGTCGGTCCTTGCTTGCCGCGGCAGGATGCCCGTGGCGGACCGGTCCGGCAAACCCCCCAGCGCGCGCCCCAGCACTGCATCGAGCCGGCCGAGCGTGGTCGCCCACCCATACCCGGATGCCACGCAGTCCCGCCCGGCCGCGCCCAGTCCCGGATGCGCCCCGTCCAGCACCGCCCCGATCGCAGCCGCCATCGCCGCGGCGCCGTCCGCCACCAGCAGATCGCGCCCCGGCTCGGCCCGCAGCCCCTGGAACGCGGCGCCGGAGACGACGGTCGGGCGTCCCATCGCCATCGCCTCCAGCACCTTGTTCTGCAACCCGCGCGCCCAGAGCAGCGGGGCCACGGCGAGGTCGGCATAAGCCAGATAGGGGCGGATATCGGCGACACGCCCGGTCACGGCGATGTCGGGCGCGCGCGCCAGGCGGCGCAGCGCGGCGCTGGGGGCCGCACCGACCAGATGCAGCACCGGCCGGCCGCGCAGGCGCGGCAGGACCTCGGCCGCGAACCAACGCGCCGCCTCGTCATTCGGCCAGTAGTCGAAGCTGGCGATGAAGACGATATGCGGTCCCGGCGTGGCGAACGGGGAGGGAAAGCGATGGCTGGGGGAAAAATAGGCCGCATCGACGCCGTTCTCGACATGATCGATCGTGGCACCGAGATCGGGGTGGCGCGCCCGGAACGCCGCGGCATCGGCGGCGGAGACGAACAGCGTGGCCCGCGCCCGACGCGCCGCGGTGGCCTCCAGGGCGCGCAGCGCGCCCGCCTCGCGGCGCCACAACGCGCGCACCGGGCCGGCCCCGCTGGCGGCGCGCGCGTCCCATTTGTCCGAGTCGCATTCCACCATATCCAGGATCGCCGCGCCCGCGGGGCGC
>JAKAZJ010000374.1 GCA_021826565.1 Pseudomonadota bacterium
GCCGGCTCCAGGAGGATCTCGATCTTCTCGGCCGGATGGAGTGGATCGGTTGGGCGGGGGTCCTGCCGATCGACCCCGCCACCGGGCGCCTGGCGCTGCATCTGACGCCGAAGACCATCGAGGGATGCGGCAAGGCGCGCGCGAGCCTGGCGGGGTCATGGCCGTCCTCTCCGGCGCTGGCGGGAGAGATGTTGCGTGCCGCGCGGCACCCGGCACTGCGTGCAGTGCGCCTCGATCTTGATGCGCTGATCGATCCTGCGGGCAGAGCGGGCGCGGACGGTGCCATCGGGCCGGATCGCGGCTGAAACGCCCCGCGAACACGGAAACGGCCGGGCGCATTCCTGCGTCCGGCCGTTTCCAGATGCGTTCGGGGCGCCCCCCGGTCAGCCCCGGTTGTCAGCGCCGGTTGGTGGTGCCCAGCAGTTGCAGCAGCAGCATGAACAGGTTGATGAAGTTCAGATACAGCCCCAGCGCGTCATACACGCTGCGCTTGGCGGCCTGATCCGAGCCTTCCGCATAGGCAAACTGGATATAGGTGGCCTTGATCCGCTGCGTGTCGTAGGCGGTCAGTCCGGTGAACACCAGCACCCCGGCGATGCTGATCAGGAACTGCATCGCGCTGGAATGCATGAACATGTTGACCACGCTGGCCAGGATCACTCCGATCAGCCCCATCATCAGGAAGCTGCCCCAGCGGCTGAGATCCGCCTTCGTGGTGTAGCCATACAGGCTCATGGCCGCGAAGGTGGCCGCGGTGATGAAGAACACCCGCACGATGGAGGTGCTGGTGTAGATCAGGAAGATGTTGGTCAGGCTGGCGCCCATCGCGGCGCAGAACACCCAATACAGCGTCTGCGCGGCGCTGCGCGAGAGCTTGTTCACCCCCAGGCTGAGCACCAGCACGAACGCAAGCGGGGCGAAGATCGAGATCATCGCCAGCGGCCCGGCGGTGCGGGCGACGCCATACGGGGTCTGCACCAGCGGGTAGAACAGGTTGATGGCCGAGGTGTTGGCGATCGCGTAGGCGACGATCCCGGTCAGCAGCAGACCGGAAGACATCCAGTTGTAAACGCGCAACATATACGCCCGCAGCCCCGCGTCCAGGACGGCGGAGGCGGCAGAGGTGGCGGTGCCCGGGTAGGTCCGGGAGTCGGGACTGAAGGCCATGACGGTTCCCATCCTAATACGGGCGACAGGCGCCCCAACGCGGGTAAGATGCGCCGTCTCGTGCGCCGCTTCAAGCGGGTCAGGAATGAGACTTCGGTCATCCGTCCCGCAGCAGCGCGGCCGGCGGCGTGCGTAGCACCTGTCTGGTACCAAGGTAGCCCAGCCCGAGCAGCAGCGCCCATGCCAGCCCGATCCCCGCGACCAGACGCAGCGGCGCCCAGACGAATGGGACATGCAACAGCTGGGTCAGCACGCCCCAGGCCGAAGCCGCGCCAACCGCGCCCCCCAGCACACCGGTGGCCAGGCCGAGCACGCCGAACTCGATCATCCAGGCCAGCCGCAGCTGCGTCCGGCTGGCGCCGAGGACGCGCAACAGCACCGCCTGACGGCGCCGGCGCGCCTGACCCGCGGCCACGGCCCCGGCCAGGACCAGCGCGCCCGACGCCAGCGTGACCGCCGCGGTCGCCGCCAGCGCCGCCGCGATCTGGTCCAGCAGCCCCGCCACGTCGGCCAGCACGGCGCGGACCGCGATGCCGGTGACGTTGGGTAGCGCGTCGGACACGGCGGCGAGCAACGGTGCCTCCTGGTCCGGGGGCACGCGGACGGTGGCGAGATCGGTCTGCGGCGCCGCCGAGAGCAGCCCCGGGCTGGCGACCAGGACGAAATTGATCCCGAGGCGCTGCCAGGTGATGGCGCGCAGGCTGGCGACTTTCAGGGTGATGTCGCGGCCCAACACGTTGACGCGGATCGCCCCGCCGATCCCCACGCCCCAGCCGCGCGCCAACCGCGCGTCGAGCGAGACCAGCGGCGGACCCGCGTACCCGGCGGGCCACCAACGCCCGGCCACCAGTCGGGTGCCGCGCGGGGCGGTGGCGGCGTAGGTCAGGCCGCGATCGCCGCGCAGCGCCCAGCCGGTGCCGGGGGCGGCGTGGATTTCGGCTGCCGGCACGCCGTTCACCGCGACGATCCGCGCCCGCAGCGTGGGCACCAGACGCAGCGCCCGCGCGCCCGGGGTGGCGCGGACCAGGGCGGTGAAGCGGGCGATCTGGTCGGGTTCGATGTCGATGAAGAAGAAGCTGGGGCCGTGCGCGGGCAGCGCATCCAGCACCTGCCGCCGCAGCGCCGCCTGCACCAGCGCCACCGTGGTGAGGGTGGCGAGGCCGATTCCCACCGCGACCAGCATCGCCGCGGTGCGCGCCCCCGGCCGGTGCAGGTTGCCGAGGCCGATGCGCCAGGCCGCGCCGTGCGGACGCGGCAGCAAGCGCAGTGACCACATCAGCGCCCAGGCGGCCGCGCGGAACAGTGCCAGCGCCGCCGGAACCGCGAGGCAGAACGACACCGCCAGACGCCGGTCCGCGGTGGTCCCCAGCACCAGCGCCAGCAGCGCCGCGCCCAGCGCGACGTTGACCGCGATCACGCCCGCGCCGGGGCGGGTGCCCGGGGGGGCACCGACGGCAGCGCCGGAGATGGCGGAGTCGAGCGCGGCGCCGCGGAACAGCGCTCCGCCTTGGGTGCGCGCCGCGCGCCCGAGCGGCCAGAGCGCGCTCGCCCCCGCGGTCAGCGCACCAAAGAGCGCGGCCAGCGCGAGCGGCGCGGGATAGACCCCGTTCGCCAGCGGCAACGGCAAGGCCGCCCCCAGGAACCAGCCGGCAAGCGGCGGCGCGAGTGCGCCCAGTGCCAGGCCCAGTGCAATCCCGGCGGCGGCGAGCAGCGCGACTTGCGCCAGGCAAACCGCGAACACCAGCCGCGCCGGGGCGCCGAGACAGCGCAGCGTGGCGATGGTGCCGGCGCGGCCGGCGAGCCAGGTGTCCACGCCGGCCGCCACGCCGATCCCGCCCATCAGCAGTGCGGTCAGCCCGACCAGCGTCATGAAGCGGGTGGTCAGGGTGATGAACCGGGCGATGCCGGGGGCGGCCTGATTGGGGCCTCGGATTTGCCAGCCGGCGGCGGCGAAGCGGGTGCGCAGCGCGGCGCGCAGGGCGGGCCCCTCGATAGGGTCCGGCAGGAGAGCGCGCAGCGTGTAGCCGACGATCGCGCCCGGCACGATCAGCCCCGTCTGCGCCAGGGCGGCGCGAGCGATCAGAACCGGGGCGCCGAGGAAGGCGGGGCTCGCCAGACCGTCCGGCAGCCGGGTGATGGCGCCGCGCAGGGTGAAGTGGGCGGTGCCCAGGCGGACGATGTCTCCAGGATGTAGATGGAGCCGAGCGATCGGCAGCGGGTCCGCGATCAAGCCGTAGCGCGGGCGGTGGGCCAGGGCTACGGCCACCGTCTGGGCTGGTTGCAGTCCGACCTGACCGACCAGCGGCCAATGCGTGCCGACGGCGCGCAGCGTCACCAGTTGCCGCGCG
>JAKAZJ010000375.1 GCA_021826565.1 Pseudomonadota bacterium
AAGCCGATGGCGCTGCCCACCCCGGCCCCGTCCGGCACCAGCACGCGGCTGATCCCCAGCTTGCCGGCGATCCGCGCGGCGTGGACCGGCCCGCCGCCGCCGAAGGCGATCAGGGTCCGCCCGGCCAGGCTGGCCCCGGATTCCACCGCGTGGACGCGCGCCGCGTTGGCCATGTTCTCATCGACCATCTCGACCACCCCCAGCGCGGCCAGTTCCGGGGTCAGGCCCAGCGGCGCGCCCACCGCGTCGGCCAGCGCCGACCGCGCCGCCGCCGGGTCCAGCCGCAGCGTCCCGCCGGCGAACCGCTCCGGCTCATAGCGGCCCAGCAGCAGATTGGCGTCCGTCACCGCCGGGCGGGTCCCGCCGCGGCCGTAGCAGGCCGGTCCCGGGTCGGCGCCGGCGCTGTCCGGCCCCACCGCGATCCGCCCCATCGCATCCACCCGCGCCAGCGAGCCGCCGCCGGCGCCGATCTCCACCATCTCGATCACCGGGATGCGCAGCGGCAGCCCCGATCCCTTGCGGAACCGCCCGACCCGGGCCACCTCGAAGCTGCGCGCGGTCTGCGGGGCGCCGCCGTCGATCAGGCATATCTTGGCGGTGGTGCCGCCCATGTCGAAGGAAACCACCTGCTCGAGCCCGGCGGCACGGGCGATGCCGGCGGCGAAGATCGCGCCGCCCGCGGGGCCCGACTCCACCAGCCGGATCGGGAACCGGCAGGCGGTTTCCAGGGTCGCCAGCCCGCCGCCCGACAGCATCAGGAACAGCGGCGCCGCCACCCCGGCCGCGCGCAGCCCCGCCTCCAGCCGGCGCAGGTAGTGCGCCATCAGCGGCTGCACATAGGCGTTGGCGGCGGTGGTGGAGAACCGCTCCCACTCGCGCATCTCGGGCGAGACCTCCGAGGCGAGCGAGACCGGCACATCCGGCAGCGCCGCGGCCAGGATCGCCGCCGTGCGCCGCTCATGCACCGGGTTGACGAAGGCGTGCAGATAGCCGACCGCGACCGCCTCCACCGCCTCGGCGCGCAGCGTCTCGATCACCCGCGCCAGCGCCGCCTCGTCCAGCGGGCGCAGCACCCGCCCTTCGTTGTCCAGCCGTTCCGGCACCGGCAGGCGCAGATGCCGCGGCACCAGCGGCTCCGGCAGCACGATGTCGAGGTCGTACTGGTCGTAGCGGCTCTCGTTGCCCATCGCCAGGACGTCGCGGAAACCCTCGGTGGTCAGCAGCGCGGTGCGCGCGCCCTTGCGCTCGATGATGGCGTTGGTGGCGAGCGTGGTGCCGTGGATCACCAGCCCGATCGCCGCCGGCGCCACCTCGGCGGCTTCGGTGATGCGGGCGAGACCGTCCAGCACCGCCCGCTCGGGCGCCTCCGGCGTGGTCAGCAGCTTGGCGGTGTGCAGCCTCCCGGTCGCAGTCTCCAGCGCGAGATCGGTGAAGGTGCCGCCGATATCGACAGCGAGGCGGGCGGTTGCGGTCATGGCGGCGTCCCGGACGATGCGCCCCCGTCATAGCGCCCTGCCCGGGCCGGACAAGCCGGTTGCGTTCCCCGCGCGCTGGAAGCAGGTTGCCCCCAGGGAGAGACCCAGGGGAAACCCCCCGGGGAGCCACGAATCCGGGAGGCGGGCGTGTGGGCCAGGACGGGCGCGGCATGGCTGGCACTGGCGCTGCTCGCGGCCCCGTGGGCGCGCGCGGCATCCGCCCCGCCGATCGAGGTCTCCGCCGCGCCGCCCCTGACCTCGGGGGTGGGGCTCGCCGCCGCCCCGGCCGCCGCGCAGACGCTCGCCGGCGCCGCGCTGGAACCGAACGGCACCCCCGACCCGCTGGCCGCGCTCAACCAGCAGGCCGCCGGGGTCAGCCTTCAGAACGCGGCGGCCAACCCGTATCAGCCGAACCTGGTCTATCACGGGTTCGATCTGTCCTCGCTGCAAGGGACGCCGCAGGGGCTGGCGGTCTATGTGGACGGGATGCGCTTCAACCAGGCCTTCGGCGACACGCTGGACTGGGAGTTGCTGGCGCCGATGGCGATCGCCGGTCTGACGGTGGAGGACGCCAATCCCGCCTTCGGCCTCAATGCCCTGGGCGGCGCGCTGGTGGTGCGGATGAAGGACGGGTTCGGCTACGCGGGCGGGGTGGCCGAACTCTCCGGCGGCTCCTTCGGGCGGGTGGATGCCCAGGCGGAATACGGCCGCGTCGCCGGGAACTGGGCGGTCTATGGCGCCGTCGCGGAGCGCCACGAGGCCGGCTGGCGCGACGACCAATCTTCCGACATCCAGGATTTCTACGGCGATCTGGCCGCCCGGCTGCCGGGCACCAGCTTCCATCTCAGCCTGATCGCCGGCCACGCGGCGCTGAACGGGCCGGGCACGGCGCCGGTGCAGCTGATCGCGGCCGACCCGGCGGCGCAGTACACCGCCCCGAATTTCATCGGCAACCAATACGCGCGGCTGTCGGCGCGACTGGACCGCGCGCTGGGACGCCACGACACGCTGCACGCCGCCGCCTACTATGACTATTTCCATCAGAACGTCGCCAACGGTAACGCGCCGAACGACCTGCCCTGCGCCGCCGATCCCGGCCTGCTCTGCCAGGACGGCGGCACCGGCCCGCCCAGCACCACCTCGGGTGGCGCCACCATCCCCGCCTTCGCCACCGGCGCCTATTATTCCGAGCTCGACCGCCAGACCACGGTCACCAACGGCTACGGCGCCAGCCTGATCCTGACCGACCGGCGCCGCGTGGTCGGCCATCGCAACCGGCTGGTCGCGGGGTTCGATTTCGACGGCGCGCAGACCGGCTTCGACGGCGTCGGGCTGATCGGCGGCATCACCCCGTTCTCGCGGGTCTTCATCGGCCCCGGGGTGGTGATCGACGAGCCGGGGACGAACATTCCGGTCTCGGTGGCGGTCGGGACCGCCAGCTGGGGGGCCTATCTGGCCGACACGTTCCACCTGACACGCCGCCTCGTGCTGTCGGCCTCGGCGCGGGCCAATCTCGCGACGGTGGACATGACCGATCGCGGCGGCGGCGATCTCGGCGGCGACCACAGCTTCCTGCACGTCAACCCGGCCCTCGGCGCCAGCTACCAGCTCACGCCGCTGCTACGGGTCTATGCCGGCTATTCCGAGGCCAACCGCGCCCCCACGCCCGCCGAACTCTCCTGCGCGGGGCCCGCCAATGCGTGCAGCCTCGCCAATTTCTTCGTCGCCGACCCGGCGCTGAAACAGGTGGTGGCGCATCGGTGGGAAGCGGGCCTTGCGGGTGAGGCGCTGCTCCCGCACGGCACCAGCCTGCGCTACGATTTCGATGTCTATCGCACGGCGCTGTCCGACGACATCGCCTTCATCACCGCCCCCACCCAGGGGCGGGCCTATTTCGCCAATATCGGCCAGGTGCTGCGCGAGGGCGTGGATTTCGGCCTGCATCTGGACACCGGGCGGCTGCGCGCCTGGCTGCTCTATTCGCACGTGCTGGCGACCTACCAGAACGGCTTCACCGAGGCCGCCGGCGGCAACCC
>JAKAZJ010000376.1 GCA_021826565.1 Pseudomonadota bacterium
CAGGGTGGAGCTGGCGGCTCAGACCGAAGCCGCCTGAACCCCAAGCCGCCCGGCCATTTCCTGAATGAACTGCCATGCCACGCGGCCGGACCGCGCACCCCGCGTCACCGACCATTCCACCGCTTCGGCATGCAGCGCCTCGGGCGAGATCGGCAGGCCCAGATCGGCGGCATATCCGTCGATCATCGCCAGGAAGGTCGGCTGGTCGCAGTTGTGGAAGCCCAGCCACAGCCCGAACCGGTCGGACAACGACACCTTCTCCTCGATCGACTCGTTCGGGTTGATCGCGGTGGAGCGCTCGTTCTCGATCATGTCGCGCGGCATCAGGTGCCGGCGGTTAGAGGTGGCATAGAACAGCACATTGTCCGGCCGGCCCTCGATCCCGCCGTCCAGCACGGACTTCAGCGCCTTGTAGTCGGCATCCTCCTTCTCGAACGACAGGTCGTCGCACAGGATCAGGCAGCGCCGCTTTTCCGCCCGCAGCAGGTTCAGCAGATCCGGCAGGGTGCGGATATCCTCGCGATGAATTTCGATCAGCGCCAGACAACCGGGATTGTCCCGGTTCGCCACCGCATGGGTCGCCTTCACCAGCGAGGACTTGCCCATCCCGCGCGCGCCCCACAGCATGGCATTGTTGGCGGGCAGCCCGCGGGCGAACCGCAGGGTGTTTTCCACCAGGATGTCCTTCTGCCGGTCCACGCCGCGCAACAACCCGATATCAACGCGGGAGATTTTCCGCACCGGCGCCAGATGCGCGGGCGAGGGATGCCAGACGAACGCATCCGCGGCCGTCAGGTCCAGCGCATTCGGCGGCGGCGGCGCCAACCGTTCCAGCGCGGCCGCGATGCGGGTCAAAAGGTCTAACGAAATCTGTTCCATACGGCTGATATTCCAAACACGGCTTGCCGCTTAAAGACGGCGCTTGACGAAAGAGGGGCGGAAACTATGGTCCGGCCCGCTGCATCGCAAGGACCCGCGCCGCTATGAACCCGTTTTCCCTGATTTCCCCCGCCTATGCGCAGGATGCCAGCGGCATCATGGCGAGTGCGACTCAGTTCGCCCCCCTGGTCCTGATCTTCGCCGTCTTCTACTTTCTGCTGATCCGCCCCCAGCAGCAGAAGCAGAAGGAAATGCGCACCATGCTGCAAGCCCTGAAGCGCGGCGACAAGGTCGTCACCGGCGGCGGCATCCTGGGCGTGGTCCAGCGCGTCCCGGCCGCACAGGACAAGGACGGCAAGCAGATCCCTTCCAATGAGATCGAGGTCGAAATCGCCCCCAACCTGCGCGTGACCGTCCTGCGGGAAACGATCACCAGCGTGGTCAAGCCAGTCGCGGCGAATGACACCAAGCCGGTGAAGGAAAAAGCATCCTGACGCCTGCCGTTTACGCGCCAGCGCCAGACCTCTGACAGTCATCGCCGGGCTTGTTCCGGCGACGGCTGCCCGGGCAAAAAGCCGCCTTGTTTTTGCGCCAATGGGACGCCGACGGCCTGCTTCGGACGACTCGTTTGCAGGCGCAGCACGCCCTCAGGACCGGATACCGGCCAGGACGGCGTCGATCGCCGCACCCAGCCGGTCCACGATTGCCGCGATTTCGTCATCTGAAACGATATACGGCGGCGCCAACAGCACATGGTCGCCGTTGACGCCATCGGCGGTGCCGCCGGACGGGTAGCAGGCAAGGCCCCGGTCCAACGCCGCCCGCTTCACCCGGGCGTGCAGTTTTAGCCCCGCATCGAACGGGCGCCTGGTGCTGCGATCTGCCACCAGCTCGACCGCTCGGAACAGGCCCCTGCCCCGGATGTCGCCGATATGCGGATGATTGCCGAAGCGTTCGGTCAGCGCCGCCTCCAGCAACGCGCCTTGCGTCCGGACACGCGCCAGCAAACCGTCGTCGCGGATGGTTTGTTGCACCGCCAGTGCCGCCGCGCAGGCGATCGGGTGCGCCAGATAGGTGTGGCCGTGCTGGAACGCGCCGGAACCGTCGCGTAGCGCATCGACGATCCGGCCCGAGGCCAGCACCGCGCCGATAGGCTGGTAGCCGCCGCCCAGACCTTTCGCGATCACCTGGATGTCGGGCGAGACCTGCTCCTGCTCCCACGCGTGCAACGTCCCGGTTCGGCCCATGCCGCACATGACCTCATCCAGGATCAGCAGCGCGCCGTGGCGGTCGCACACGGACCTTATGGCGGCAAAATACCCGGCAGGGGGCGGCACGCAGCCGGCGGTGGCACCAACCACGGGTTCGGCGACGAAGGCGGCGACAGTGTCCGGCCCAAGGCGCTGGAATTCGGCCTCCAGTTCGGCGGCCAGCCGGGCGGTGAATTCGGCTTCCGTTTCGGCTGCGTGTTGTTCGCGATAGGCGAAGGCGGGAGAGACATGGCTGAATGCGTCAGACAGCAGCGGTGCATAGGGCAGCCGCCGAGCGGCGTTGCCGCCAAGAGCGAGGGCGCCGAGGGTGTTGCCGTGATAGGACTGGCGGCGGGCGATGAAGCGGGCGCGTTTTGGTTGGCCGATCTCCAGGAAATACTGGCGGGCCATTTTCAGCGCGGCCTCGACGGCTTCGGAACCGCCGGAGACGAAATAAGCATAGGCCAGGCCGCCGGGTTCGTGGCCGACCAGGGTTTCCGCCAGTTCCTCGGCCGGGGCGGAGGTGAAGAAGCCGGTATGGGCGTAGGCCAGCGTGGCTGCCTGGCGCTGGATCGCCTCGACGATGCGCGGGTGCTGGTGGCCGAGGCAACTGACGGCGGCGCCGCCGGAGGCATCGAGGATGTCCCGCCCGTCCGCCGCCGTGAGCCAGACTCCATGGCCGCCGGTCGCGATGGGCGGCGGGGCGCCGCGGAGGGTACGGTGAAGGACTCGGCTTCGGGTCATGGTCGGGGTCCTGAAACGGATTGCGCGTGGGGGGCGGGACGGGTTTCAGCTTCGCGCGGGCGGGTCATCGAGGCTTGGCCGCCGGGGTGTCGGCCGGGGCGATCACGGTGCAGCCAGCCGCGCGTGGCTCCCGGGCGGTGGTGATGCCGGTTCGGGAATACGGGGCGAAGCCGATGATGATAACGGCGTCGCTGGGACGGAATGCACCGATGTCCAGATCCTCCGGTCCAGTGCCGCCGACCAGCCGGGTGGTGTCCGGCCGAAACAGCCGGAGCTGATAATGCAGCAAGGTCGCCAGCGCTCGACACGAGCGAAAACCGGCGATCCAGACACGAGCGGCGGTGTGAAAGGCCTTCGCGGCGGTGTCGATGGAGGCTGGATCGAGGCGTGACAGACCGTGGAGATCGGCTTGCAGCATCGCACCGGGCATGACAACACCGGCCGTCACCGTCCCCTACCCCAACGCGTCGGCGATCCGTTGCGCCAGCCGCCGGGCCACATCGTCCTTGGCCAGCCGGGGCCAGGTCTCGATCCCGGCGGCCGACACGATATGCACCGCGTTCTCCGCCCCGCCCATGATGCCGGTCTCCGGGGAGACATCGTTGGCCACGATCCAATCCGCGTTCTTGCGCGTCA
>JAKAZJ010000377.1 GCA_021826565.1 Pseudomonadota bacterium
AATTTGCCCACGAGATCGCGGAAGGACGTGCATTCTGATGGATTTTGCCCCGCCGCCCGAACTGGACGAACTGCGCGCGCGCACCGCGCGCTTCATCCGCGAGCGGATCATTCCGCTGGAATCCGATCCGCGCCAGACCCGGCACGGCCCCACCGATGCGTTCCGCCGCGAACTGAATGCGCTGGCCGAGGCGGCCGGGCTGCTCGCCCCGCATGTCGGCACCGAATGGGGCGGGCTGGGCCTCTCGCATGTCGGCAAGGCGCTGGTGTTCGAGGAAGCGGGGTATTCGCTGCTCGGCCCGCTGGCGATGAACATCTCCGCCCCCGACGAAGGCAACATGCATCTGCTGGAGGCGGTCGCCACGGCGGAACACAAGGAACGCTTCTTGCGTCCGCTGGCGTCCGGCCTGATCCGCTCCTGCTTCTGCATGACCGAACCGGCCCCCGGCGCCGGGTCCGATCCGGCGGCGCTGGCCACCACGGCGCGGCGCGACGGCAATCATTTCGTGATCGACGGCACCAAATGGTTCATCACCGGCGCCGACGGCGCGGGATTCGCGATCATCATGGCGCGTGCCGATGAGGGCGCGACGATGTTCCTGGCCGACATGGATACGCCGGGGATCGAGGTGGTGCGCGCCATGGACAGCCTGGATCAGGGTTTCCCGGGCGGGCATGCGGTGCTGCGGTTCAACGGCGTGCGCGTGCCGGCCTCCGCCATTCTGGGCGAGCCGGGCAAGGGGTTTCGCTATGCCCAGGTGCGCCTGGCGCCGGCGCGTCTGACGCATTGTATGCGATGGCTGGGTGCCGCCCGCCGCGCCCATGCGATCGCGGCGGAGTATGCCGGGCGGCGCGAGGTGTTCGGCCAGAAGCTCGGCGCGCATGAAGGCGTGGGCTTCATGCTGGCCGACAACGAGATGGACATCCGCATGTCCCGCCTGGCGATCTGGCATACCGCCTGGGTGCTGGATCAGGGCGGACGCGGGGGCACGGAATCCTCGATGGCGAAAGTGGTCTGTTCGGAAGCGATCTGGCGCGTGGCGGATCGCTGCGTGCAGATCCTGGGCGGCCAGGGCGTCACCGGGGAGACGCTGGTGGAACGCATCTTCCGCGAGGTGCGCGGGTTCCGCATCTACGACGGACCGTCGGAAGTCCACCGCTGGTCGATCGCGCAGCGGGTCATGAAGCAGGGACCGAACTGGTGAGCGCGGGGTTCTTCGACCTCACCGGGCGTGTGGCGGTGGTGACCGGCGCGGGGCGCGGCATCGGCCGGGGCATCGCCGAGGCGCTGGCCGGCGCCGGCGCCTCCGTGCTGCTGGCTGGACGCACCGCGGCGAGCCTGGTTGAGACCGCAGCCGCGATCGGCGCCGCCGCGTCGGTGCAACTGGCCGACGTGGCGCGCGAGGCCGATGTGCTGGCGCTGCGCGACGCCGCGCTGGCCCGCTTCGGGCGGATCGACATCCTGGTCAATAACGCCGGCATCAATCCGATCTGGCGCGTGATCGAGAAGACCTCGCTGGCCGATTTCCAGGCAATCCTGGATGTGAATCTGACCGGAACGTTCCTGTGTTGCAAATATCTGGGCGCCGAGATGGCCGCCGCCGGGGCCGGCGCGATCATCAATATCAGCTCGGTCGCGGGGCATGTCGGGTTGACGCGCTCGGTGCCGTATTGCGCCTCCAAGGGCGGCATCGAGATGCTGACCAAGGCGCTGGCGGTGGAGTGGGCGGCGCGCGGCGTGCGGGTGAACTGCCTGGCGCCGGGATATGTGGATACCGACCTGACCTCCGGCCTGCTGCATCACGAGACGCTGAGCAAGCCGTTCCTGGACCATACGCCGATGGGGCGGTTCGGGGTCACGCGCGATATCGCCGGCGCGGCGGTGTTCCTGGCCTCCGACGCGGCTTCGTATATGACCGGGCAGAGCCTGGTGGTGGACGGCGGCTGGACGGCGCACTGAACCGGCCCCCTGCTCGGTGGCACTCGTTGGGCGGCGCGCTCAGCAGGGCAGGGCGGTGACCTCGCGGGTTTCGGCATAGGCCAGGATGCGGCGATCCCGCGTCACGATCGGCGCCAGCATGTGCCGGGCGGTCGCGATCAGCAGCCGGTCGGCGGGATCGGCGTGCAAATCCCCGGGCAGGTGGCTGGCGTCGATCGCGATCTCGGGCGTGAATGGCGCGGGGCGCAGTCCGGGCAGGGCCAGGGCGCGGCGGAACCAGGTCTTGGCGTCCGGAATGAACCGCAGGCCGCGGCCGCTGCCGGGCCGGGACAGCCGCCCGATCTCCCAGGCGGACACGGGGGAGACATAGATCCCGCCCAGTTGTCCGGCGCGGATCACGCGATTGGCGGCTTCCTCGGGCATGGACCCGTCCAGGAACCAGATCAGGGCACAGGTATCCAGCAGCACCGCGTCGGGTGCGGGCGTAACCCCGCTCATCGGTGCAGCAGGCCCTCCGCGGCGTCCATCGGTTCATCCAGGGTCGGGGCGGTCAGATCGACGCCCTCCGGGATCACGACGCTGCCGCGCAGCGCGCCGTAGGCCGAGGCAACCCCGGCGGCGGGCGCGCTGAGCACCGCGACCGGGCGGCCGCGTTTCGTGACCACCAGCGGGCCGATCCGCCCGGAGTTCACCTGGTCCAGCAGTTCCAGGCACCGGGCCTTGAAGGCGGCGGCGTTCAGGGTGGGGGTGTCCGACATGACCAGGTCCTATGACTGGTCACAATATGCCGTCGGTCGGCTGCCCGAGCAAGCGTTATCCGGCCGGGAACGCGGCCTCCATCTCGCGGCGCACGCGATACGCGGCCTCCGTGGTGTCGATCCGCACATCGGCCCAGGTGACCGGGGCGCCGGCCGCCACGTCACGGATCAGGGGGACGCGGTTTGCCAGCCCGATCGGCAGACCGCCCACGGCCAGGCTGGCGGCGGCCGGCATCAGCTTGCCCCAGACGCAGGCCCCGCCCTCGCCATCCAGGGTTTCTCCGGCGCGCAGGTCGCGCTTGGCGGTGGCCACCACGTCGCCGCGGAACCCGGTGGGGGCGCCGGTCGGCTCGCCGCGCAACGCCGCGGACAGCACGGACACGTTCAGCTCCAGCCCGATCAGGTGGAACGGGCGGTACAGCGCGGACACCCGGCCGGAGGCATCGGTCGGCACGCCGTATTCCTGAAAGCAGCGAGCGGTATAATCGCCCGGCGCCTCGAACACGACGTAAACGCCCCAGCGCAGATCGTTCGTCACCGGGCGGCCATCGCGGTGCAACGAGGACACCACCTCCACTTGGCCGGCGTGGTGCAGCGCGCCGCGGTTGCCGGGCCGCAGCATCTCGGCCAGTTCATGGGTGCCGCAGGGCGGGAAGGCCAGGCCGTCGGGGGGCGGGGTCAGGCCGGTGGCGTTGGCGACCGCGGCCATCTCGATCCCCGATTTGGTGCCGTCGAGGAACGAGTTGAACATCTGCGGGTTCATCCCGCCGTCTTTCGCCTGCTGCTCGGTCAGGCCGTAATAGGGCCAGACGG
>JAKAZJ010000378.1 GCA_021826565.1 Pseudomonadota bacterium
CAGTTCCCGATCGCGCGCGCCTATGCGCAAATGCGCGCGGCCGAGCTGCTGGTGGCCGAGGGGTGCCGCAAATTCGCCGCCGGCCTGCCATGCGGCGAGCAGGCAAACATGGCGAAGATGCTGGCCGCCGAGGCGTCCTGGGCCGCCGGTGAGGCCTGCATCCAGACCCATGGCGGATTCGGCTTCGCCGAAGAATACGACGTCGAACGCAAATTCCGCGAAACCCGGCTGTACCAGGTGGCGCCGATCAGCACCAACCTGATCTTGTCGTATCTGGCCGAGCATGTCCTCGGCCTGCCGCGCAGCTACTGATCGGGGGACGCAATTTTCGACCTTGACGCCTGGCTGGAACGGATCGGCTATCGCGGCGCGCGCTTGGCGGACCTGGCCACGCTGCGCCAGCTCGTCATCGCCCAGGTCACCACAATTCCGTTCGAGAATATCGACGTTCTGCTGGGCCGTCCGCCACGGCTTGACCCGGAATCATTGCAACGGAAGCTGGTAACCGCGCGGCGCGGCGGGTATTGCTTCGAGCTTAACCTGCTGCTGCGCGCCGGGCTGCGCGCCCTGGGATTCGACGTCCAGGGCCGGATCGCCCGCGTGATCCGCCATCTTGATCCGGACTCCGAACGGCCCGCCAGCCACGTGGTGCTGGAGGTCACGCTGGCGGAGGGCGTGTTCCTGGTCGATGTCGGGTTCGGCGGTCTCACCCCCACCGCACCATTGCGTCGCGCGCCCGGGATCGCGCAACCAACCCCGCACGAGACCATGCGTCTGATGCCCTATGCCGGGGAACTGGTGTTGCAGGCGCAGCGCGGTGAGGTGTGGGAGAATATCTGGCGGCTCTGCGAAGCGGTACCGCGCGACATCGATTACGAAGTAGCAAACTGGTTTACCGCCACGAATCCGGCCAGTCCATTTGTAACGAACCTGACGGTCTCACGCCCGGACGCGCAGGGCCGGCGTCATACGTTGCTGAATGGCCGGATCACAACCCGCACCATGACCGAGGTGGGGACAACGCGGATCCTCGATACCGCCGGGGCGTTGGCCCAGGCGCTGGCGGACAGCTTCGGCCTGAAGCCGGAGGCGGCGGATCTGGACGCGATCCTGGCCACGCTGGACCGGCTCGGCCGGCGCGGCGCGGCGCACGCGTTCTTCGCGTGACGGGGACGTGTTGAATCCCGTCGGCGCCCGTGGCAGTGACCTGCCATGACCGCATCACGCCCCCTTGCCGGCCTGCTGGTTCTATCGCTGGAACAGGCGGTGGCGGCCCCCTATTGCAGCTCGCGCCTGGCGGATGCCGGCGCGCGCGTCATCAAGCTGGAACGCGCGGAGGGCGATTTCGCCCGCGGCTACGATCGCGCAGCCCGCGGCCTGTCCAGCTATTTCGTCTGGCTCAACCGCGGCAAGGAAAGCCTGACCGCCGACATCAAGGCTCCGGAAGACGCGGCGCTGCTGCATCGGATCCTGGCGCGCGCGGACGTGTTCATCCAGAACCTGGCGCCCGAAGCGGCAGCGCGCGCGGGATTCGGGTCCGCGGCGCTGCGCGCGCGCTATCCGCGACTGATCACGCTGGATATCTCGGGCTACGGCGAGAGCGGCGAATACGCCTCCATGAAGGCCTACGACCTGCTGGTGCAGGCGGAATCCGGACTGGCGATGGTCACCGGCCGGCCTGAGGGGCCGGGGCGCGTCGGCGTCTCGGCCTGCGACATCGCCTGCGGCATGGCGGCCCATGCCGGCGTGCTGGAAGCCCTGATCGAGCGCGGTATCACCGGGGCCGGGAAGGGACTGGCCGTGAGCCTGTTCGACGGCATGGCGGATTGGATGAACGTGCCGCTGCTTTACTACGAAGGCACCGGGAAGGCGCCGGAACGGATGGGGCTGGCGCATCCGTCCATCTGCCCCTACGGCGCGTTTGCACTGGCGGACGAGGCGTTGGTGTTGATCTCGATCCAGAACGAACGCGAATGGGCGGCGTTCTGCGCGGTGTTCCTGGAGGAGCCGGGTCTGCCGTTGCAGGACGGCTTCCAGACCAACGTGATCCGCGTTGCCAACCGGGCGCAGGTGGACGCGCATTTGGCCGCTGCCTTCGCGCGGCTGGACCGCGCCCAGGCGGCGGCAAAGCTGCGGGCGGCGAACACGGCGTTCGGGTTTGTCAATGATGTAGCGGCGTTTTCTCACCATCCGGCGCTGCGCCGGGTAGAAGTGGAAACACCAGCCGGACCGGTGCGCCTAGCGGCGCCACCGGTACGCGGGAGCGACGGGGATCGAGCACTGGGACCGGTGCCGGCGGTCGGGGAACAGTCGGGGGCGATCCGGGTCGAGTTCGCGGGGTAATTGTCTAAGCCGCGACGCGCCGCACTTCCGAACCGCCCCAACCGTTACTCGGCCCGCAGCACCAAACGCCCCGTCACCTGCCCCGCCCGCAGCCGCATCAGCGCCGCGTTTGCGTCCCGCTGCGGCACCTCCGTCACCGGGATTGCCGGCAGCGTCCCGTCCTGCGCCAGCTTCACCAGTTCGCGCAATTCCTTCGGGCTGCCCACGTAGCTGCCGCGCACCGTCAGGGCCCGGATCGCCATCAGCGGCAGAGGCAGCATCAGCTCGCCGCCAAACAGCCCGACCTGCACCAGCTTCCCGCCCTTGCGCAGCGCCGCGAACGCGGCCCGCGCCGTCGCCGTCCCGTTCACCAGGTCCACGACCGCCAGCACCGGCCCTCCCGCCGCCGCGACGATCCGCTTCGCCACATCCGCCCCCTCCCCGTCCACCACCGCCGAAGCCCCGGCCGCCAGCGCCGCTTCTCGCTTCTCGGCGCTGATGTCCACAACGATGATGTTCCGGTGCTGCATCGCCCGCAGCACCGCGATCGCGTTGAGCCCCAGACCGCCGGCGCCCACCAGCACGATCGCCTCGTCCGCCGGCAGCGGCATCACCTTGCGGATCGCCGAATAAACCGTGATGCCGGAACAGGCGTAGGTCGCCGCGATCGCCGGGTCCAGCGATCCGGGATCAACCAGATGCCGCGGGTGCGGCGCCACCACATGGGTCCCGTAGCCGCCGTTCTGATACACCCCAAGACTGACCTGATTGAGGCACATATTGTCCTCATCGGTCAGACACGCCTCGCATTTTCCGCAACCGACCCACGGATAGACAATGCGCAGGTCGCCCGGCTTCACCCCGGTTGCATCCGGCCCCAGCTTCACCACCCGGCCGACGATCTCGTGGCCCATCGCCAGCGGCAGTTTCACACCGCGGTCCTTCAGGGACATCTTCTGCCCGCCGCCGAGGTCGTAATAACCCTCCCAGATATGCAGATCGGAGTGGCAGACGCCGCAATGCGTCACCTCCAGCAGCACCTGCGTGCCCGAGGGTTCGGGCGTGGGCAGCTCGATCTCCTGCAGGGGTTGTCCGTTCTCGACCACGGCCCAGGCGCGCATCTTGAGGTTCCTCCAGTGACGGTTGGCGAGGAATAAGCGGAAAGGCGGCGGATGGAAA
>JAKAZJ010000379.1 GCA_021826565.1 Pseudomonadota bacterium
TCTGGTCGGGCATCGACGTGTGTTCCTGCTGGGCACGGCATCAAGCGCCCTGTCGTTGCTGCTCTGCGCCGCCGCCCCCGATTACCCGCTGCTGCTTGCTGCGCGCGTGGCGCAGGGCGTGGGCGCAGGTCTGGTGCTGGCCTGCGGGCCGGCGCTGATCACCGCCGTCTTCCCCGAAACGGACCGACCGCGCGCGCTGGGGCTGTACACGTTGGGCTTCGGCCTGGGCGGCGCGCTGGGGCCGGCGGCGGGCGCGCTGCTGATCGCCCGCTTCGGCTGGAGCGCGGTGTTCTGGGCCCGCGCGCCGCTGGCCGCGGCCGGCGCGCTGGCCGGGCTGCTGCTGCCGATCGCACCGGCCGTGCATCGCCCGCGCTTCGATGCCGCCGGGGCAGCGCTGCTGGTGGCGGCGATCCTGGCGCTGCTGGCCGCGTTCAACCTGCTCGGCCAGCCGTTTCTGGCCGGGGCGGCTGGCCTGGTCGCGCTGGGACTGGGCACCGGGTTCGTTGCGGTGGAGCGGCGCGTGGCGATGCCGCTGATCGATCTGGCGCCGTTCCGGCTACCCGGTTTCGCCTGGATCAATCTGGCCTCGGTCACCCTGAACATGGCCGGATTCGCGGTGTTGCTGCTGGTCCCCTTCGCCCTGGCACGGATGGCGGGACTGTCGATCGCCGCCGGCGGGCTGGTGCTGGCGGCACTGCCGTCCGGCGTGATGCTGGCCGGGCCGCTGGCGGGACGTCTGGCGGGGCTGGTCCCGCCGCGCGTGCTGATGACCGCGGGCGAGGCCGCCTGCGCGTTGGGCCTGCTCGGGATTGCCTTATCCCCCGCCCGGATCGGTGTCCTGGTTGCCGCGATGGTCGTGGCGGGGCTGGGCCTGGGCGCATTCCAGGTTGGGTATTTCGAGCTGCTGACAGCGACCATCCCGCGCCGTGACCGCGGCGTGGCCGGCAGCCTGGGGATGCTGACCCGCACTCTGGGGTTGGTGGCGGGCGCCAGCCTGCTGATGGCGCTGTTCCAGAGCCTGCTTGCGTCGGGTTTGGCTGCGGGGCTGGATGGCACGGCAGCCTTCGGCGTGGGGCTGCGCGACACGTTCCTGGCCGCCGCCGCGCTGGCGGCGGCGCAGGCGGTTCTGGGCCTGCGGGTCAGGTGACCGGCTGAAACGGGCCGGCGCCGTCCGACACCGCCAGCAATCCGGTGCGGATGTCGAAATGCGCGCCGTGCAGATGCAGCGTGCCGGCTTCCAACCGGTCCGCGATCCAGGGGAAGCTGCGCAGATTGTCCAGCGACAGGCGGATGACCTCGTGTTCGCAGTGAAGCTGCGGGTCGGCGGGGGCGCAGGCGAGCGTGCGGGCGCGGGCGGGCGCGGCCAGGCGCAGCCAGGGAGCGATGAAGCTCCCGGGGAAACCTCCGGGCGCGTCGGGCAGCCCGTCCAGCAGCGCGCGCACGCCGCCGCATAGCCCGTGGCCCATCACGATGACATCGCGCACGCCCAGCACCAGCACGGCAAATTCCAGCGCCGCGCTGGTGCCGTGATACGCATCGTCCGGCTGACATGGCGGGATCAGGTTGGCGACGTTGCGGATGGTGAAGATCTCGCCCGGGCCGGCATCGAAGATCATGGCGGGGTCCACGCGGCTGTCGCCGCACGCCACCACCAAAGCGCGCGGGGACTGGCCGCGTTCGGCCAGTGTTTCGAAGCGGCGCCGGCGAGCGGGCCAGGTGCGGGTACGGAAGCGGCGATAGCCGGCGATCAGGGCATCCATGCAGGATGGGTTAGCCGGTGGCGCGGGGATAGCCAAGCCGGTCGATGACGTCGCCGTGCAGCGCCTCGAACGCGGCGATCTGCGCCGGGGTGAGGAAAGCGCGAAACCTGGAAATCTCGCGTGCGTGGATTTGCGGGCGCGCGGCCAGCGCGGCATCGTCCATGCGGTTCACGTCCTCCGCGACGGTCAGCGGCAGCAGCGCTGCGGGCAGTTCCAGATGGCGGAAGATCGCGGCCATGGTGGCATCGTAGGCGCCGGTCAGGGCTTCCAGCCTGACGTCCAGGATCTCCGGGCACGCCCATGTCCAGGTCCGCAACGCTTCCATGGTGTTCGCGGTGTAGCCGGCGAGCTCGAAGGCGAGGCCCGACTCGCGGTCGCGATCCAGCAGATTCTGTTGATACGATCGTCCGCCGAGCCCCAGCAGATAGGCGCGCTTCCATAGCTCCGGCTTGTGCTGGCAGGCGAAATCGACGCGCGGGTAGGTGATCGGCGCGGTCAGGTCGAAATTGGTGTTGATGCACCAGCCCTCGTCGGTCCGCCGGTGATAGAGATAGCCCGAGACCCATAGATCGCGCGGATCGCGCAGCATGCGGATGGCGCGGAACCGGCGCACGGGTAGGGCGCCGATCAGCGAATGCGGCAGCAATACGATATCGGCATCGGGGTCGATATGCGCCACCCGGCCATATTGCACGACCACGCTCAGGCCAAGCTGCTCGCCCAGGCGGCGCATGACGTGATCGAACAGGCTGGTGCCGGATTTGTGATAGGTGAAGATCAGGCGCTGTGGCGCGGGATGGTCGCGCCAGGCGCCCAGCGCGGCCAGCACCGGCGGCTTGTCCGCCGGTGGGCGCGGCGAGACCGGATGTGCCACCAGCGTCTCTGCCGTGCGCATCGCCAGGCGCGGAATCCAGAGATGGGGGAGCAGAACGATCTCCAGGCCCAGGGGGGAGCAAGAGCCGCGTAATGGCTGGGGGAAGGCGGTGAAGCCACGGCCGGCATAGTCCTGGCGATATCCCTCCTGCGCGCCGGTGTCCCAGATGGTTCCGGCTTCCAGCAGGATCAGATTGATCGCGGTCTGATCGTCGCGCTCCCGTGCCGCGCGTGCGGCGACGGCGTGGAAGAAGCCCGCGGTGGCGGGGCCGGCGCGGACCGCGAACCAGCCGCAGCACAGCACGAAGCCCTGGTGCTGGAATGCCGCCTCGGGATGGAACGTGCCCTGGGAGAACACGAGATCGCCCGTCTGCTGCTCCCAGCACATGGGGATCGGATCGCGCAACCAGACCGCATCCAGATCGGAATGGATGAAATCGATCCCGCCCTCGGCCAGGGCGGCAAATACCGGCAGGCGGCGGGCCCAGAAATCGCCCAGCGAGCCGTCGAACCCGTGGCGCAGCACCGCCACGCCGCGCGCCGCCAGCGCGTCCACGGCCGTCGCATCCATCGCGACCGCCAGGATCCGCGTGCGTCCGAGCGCGCGCAGATGCGCGTGCCAGTTGTCGAACAGGGTAAGAAACGAGGTGGTGACGAAAGTCACGATCAGCGGGCCGGGGCCCGGGATCGCGTTGAGCTGGCGGACCCAGGGTGACGCGGTCACGGGACCCCGGGCGGCAGGGCCAGGCGGATCGCGCCGAACGCATCGACGCTGGCGGTGGCGCCGGCCGGGACCAGGCAGGTGGCGTCGTATTCCTGCACGATCAGCGGCCCGGGAAGCGGGGCCGCGGCAAGCGTAGCGCGAT
>JAKAZJ010000380.1 GCA_021826565.1 Pseudomonadota bacterium
CGCCGCCCGAGGAAGACCCCGGACGCCCTTGTTGGTCATCGCCTTGCGCCATTCGCCGTGCTCCCGCCTGCCGCGCCCGATACTCCGCATCGTGGCGCGCAGGCGGCGTCATCAACGCCGATTGCCGCGCCCGATCAAGAGGCTCGATCAAGCGGGGAGCAGCCCACGCTCGCGTGCCCAACCCTGGATCGGTTCGCGCAGGCTGGCCGCGCCCGCGGCCTGGCGCCGCAATGCCGCCAGCAGGTCGCGCAGCGCCGGCAGGTCCACCCCCGCCAGCAACGCCTTCACGGCCGGAAGGCCGGAGGCCGGCATCGACAAAGTGGTCAGTCCCAGCCCCACCAGCACCATCGCCTCCAGCGGCCGTCCCGCCGCCTCCCCGCATAGCGACACGCCCACCCCCTGCCCGCCGCGCGCCGCCCGCGCCGCCGCCAGGATCTGGTCCAGCAGGTCGAACACCGGCGGCGACAGCAGATCGTAGCGCGCCGCGAGCGCCGGGGAGCCGCGATCGGCGGCAAAGAAGAACTGCAACAGATCGTTCGAGCCGATCGAAAGGAAATCGGCTTCCTCCAGCAGCGGGCCCAGCTGATAGGCCAGCGCGGGGACTTCCAGCATGGTGCCGACCATCAGCCGCTCCGGCGCGGGGCGAATCCGCCGTGCCTCGGCCACCAGCAGCGCCTTTGCGGCGCGGAACTCGGCGACGGTTGCGACCATCGGGAACATGATGGAAAGCGGACGCCCGCCGGCGGCCAGCAGCAGCGCGCGCAGTTGCCGGCGCAGCACCGCCGGACGATCGAGGCCCACCCGCAAGCTGCGCCAACCCATCGCCGGATTGGCTTCCTCCGGCGCCTCGTCCCCCGGCAGCAGCTTGTCGGAACCGAGATCCAGCGTGCGGAACACCACCGGCTTGTCGCCGGCCGCGTCCATCACGCGCGCATAGAACGCGGCCTGGCCGGCGGTGTCGGGGATGGACCCGCGCGCCAGCATGGCGATCTCGGTGCGCATCAGGCCGATCCCATCGGCTCCGGTGCGCTCCAGCTGATCCAGTTCCAGCGCCAGGCCGACATTCAGCAGCAGCCGCACGCGGGTCCCGTCCGCGGTCGCCGCGACGCGCCCGCGCAACGACGCCTGACTCTCCAGGAGCGCCGCGCGAGTCTCGATCGCGCGCAGGCAGACGCGGCGGACATCCTCCTCGGGGCGCAGGATCAGGCTGGCGCTATCGGCGTCCAGCACCGCGTCCTCACCCGCATTCGCCGCCACCATGACCCCGCGCACGCCGCCCAGCGCGGGCAGACCCAGCGCGCGCGCCAGAATCGCGGCATGGCCGGCGGGGCTGGCTTCCTCGATCACCACGCCGCCGATGCCGCGCGCGTGCCAGTCCAGCAGCTCGGCCGGCCCCAGGCGGCGGGTTATCAAGATGGCGCCCGGCGGCACCGCCGGGGCCGAGACGCCGGCAAGCTCGCCCAGCAGCCGCCCGGCCAGGTCCTCCACGTCCGCCAGCCGCTCGCGCAGATAGGGGTCCGCGATCCGCCGCATCCGTTCGTGCAGCTCGGCCGCGACCCGCTGCACGGCGGCCTCGGCCGCCAGCCCGGTGCGGATCACCTCGGCGACACGGCGCAGCCAGCCGGCATCCTCGGCCACCAGCCGATAGGCTTCCAGCACGTCGCGGGAGGCGCCGCCATCCTCGCCCACGCGGCTGTCGCCCAGCATCTCGTCCAACTGACGGCGCATGCGGGTGGCGGCGGCCTCCAGCCGCGCAATCTCGGCCTCCGGTGCATCGGTCAGAATCGGGCCGGTCAGGCGGAACCCGCCGGTCAGCACGATCGGGCCGAGCAAAATCCCGGGCGCCAGCGACAGACCCGAGAACACCCGCGGCATGGAGGCGCCCACCCCTTCGGGCGCCGTCGCCGCCGCGCCGCCCTGCGCCAGCAATTCGGCGAGCAGCATGGCCACCGTCTCGGCTTCCTCGACCTCCTGGGCGCTGTAGTGGCGCGGCGCGCGATTCTGCACCGCCAGCACCCCCAGGATGCGTCCGGCGCGGCGGACCGGCACCGCCAGCATCGAGGCGTAGGGTTCCTCCCCGGTTTCCGGACGGTAGGCGAAGCCGGGATGGTTCTGCGCGTCCGGCAGGTTCATCACCGCCCCGGCGGCGGCGCACAGCCCGACAATGCCCTCGCCCACACGCAACCGCGTCTGACCGACCGCGCTGGTATTCAGCCCCTCGGTCGCGGCCAGTTCGAGGATATCGCCGGGACGCGAGACGTAAACCGAGGCGACTTCGGCCACCATTTCGGCGGCCACCAGATGCGCGACCGCGGACAAGGGCGCCGCGCCGCGCGCCATCAGATCGCGCAGCCGGGCCAGCAGGCGACGCGGCGGGGCGGGGTCCGCCATCACCCCCGCGCGGCCAGCGCCGCGCGCATCTGATCCACCAGTTCCTGCAGGATTGCGGCGACCGGCATGATCTTATCGACCATGCCGACCGACTGGCCGGCCATGACCGAGCCGTTATCCACGTCACCCTCGATCACCGCGCGCCGCAGCGCACCGGCCCAGAAATGCTCGATTTCAAGCTGGGCCGCGTCTTTTGCCAGTTCGCCGGCCAGGAAGCGGCGGATCACGTCGGCCTGATGGACCAGGAACCGTTCCGTCCCGGCATTCACCAGGCCGCGCACCGGGATCACCGGAAACCGCGCGTCGAGCTGCACCGAGGGCAGCGCGTCGCGGGCATTGGCGCGCAGGAACACAAGTTTGAAATTCGCATGCGCGATCGATTCCTCGGCGGCGGCGAACCGTGTACCGAGCTGCGCGCCGGACGCGCCCATTTCCAGATACGCCAGGATCGCCTCGCCACGGCCGAGGCCGCCGGCGACGAACACCGGCACATCGCGCAGGCTGGGCAAAATCTCCTGCGCCAGCACGTTGAGCGAGACCGGGCCGATATGCCCCCCCGCCTCCGATCCCTCGATCACGATCGCATCCGCGCCGGACCGGACCAGACGTTTCGCCAGCACCAGCGCGGGGGCGAAGGCGATCAGCCGCGCGCCGCCGTCCTTCACCGCGCGCACCGCGGCCCCGGGCGGAATCCCGCCGGCCAGCACCACATGGCCGACGCGCGCGGCCAGGCAGACGCGGACCAGATCGTCGAGCTGCGGATGCATGGTGATCAGGTTCACGCCGAACGGGCGCGTGGTCAGCGCCTGGGTCGCCGCGATCTCGGCTTCCAGCAGCGCGGGCGTCATCGCCCCGCACGCGACCACGCCGAAGCCGCCGGCGTTGGAAATGGCCGAGACCAGATGGCGTTCGCTCACCCAGCTCATGGCCCCGCCCAGAATCGGCAGTTCGCAGCCGAGAAACGCGCGGCCCCGTGCCCATAGGCGATCCAGATCAGCTGGCATCGAGGCCATACGCGGTATGCAGCGCGCGCACCGCCAGTTCGGTGTATTCCGCGGCAATCAGCACGCTGACCTTGATTTCGCTGGTGGAGATCACCTC
>JAKAZJ010000381.1 GCA_021826565.1 Pseudomonadota bacterium
CGATGGCTCGGTGCATATCATCCCGTTCAGCTCGGTCACCAGCGTGACCAACACCAATCGCGGGCTGGGCAATGCGGCGGTGGCGGTGACGCTGGCCTATGCCGAAGATACCGACAAAGCCGGGGCTGAGCTGAAGGCGATCGCGGCCGCGATGCGGCGGGAGGACGATTTCGCGACGATGATGCTGTCGGAGCTGCAACTCTGGGGCGTGGACCGGCTGGACGGCGCGGCGGCGACGCTGGCCGGGCAGATCCCCTGCACCGCTTCCGGGCGCTGGCCGGTCCAGCGCGAGTTCAACCGTCGCGTGAAGCAACGCTTCCAGGAGCTTGGAATTGCGCTATACAATCCGTCGCAATCCTGGCTGATGACCGTGCCTGCCGCCCCGCCGGAGACACAACATGACGCCCCATGATCTCGCCGCCACGATTGCCCGCGACGGCTATGTCTTTGTCCCCGGCGCGGCGCTGCGCGACGCGCTGGCGGCGGCCGGGTCGCTGGCCGACTGGGATGGTTTCGCCGCCAGTTGGAACGATCTGGGGCTGGATACCTACATGGCCGATGGCGGGCGCTACCGGAAGCGCCGGCACGCGGTGTTCGCCGCGGACGCTGCGGGGATCCGCCGCAAGCCGCACCAGCCGCATTACCAGAGCCGGGATTACAACGCGCTGAATGGCGGGATCGAACGCTGGTTCGCGCCGATGGCGGCGGCGGGACCCAGCCTGACCACGATCCTGACCTTCTGCCGCGCGCTGTTCGACCTTCTGACGCCCACTCCAACCTGGCATATCGAGGTGCATCAGTTCCGCATCGAGGCGCGCGCCGAGGCCCCCGGCCAGCCGACACCGGAGGGGATGCATCAGGACGGGGTGGATCACGTGCTGGTGCTGCTGGTCGGGCGGGAGAACGTGCGCGAGGGCGTGACCACCGTCGCCGACCTGGCGCGCCGTCCGCTGGGTAGTTTCACGCTGACCGAACCGTTCGATGCGGCGTTGGTGGACGATAACCGGGCGATGCACGGGGTGACGCCGGTGGTGCCGGTCGATTCGTCGACGCCGGGGGCGCGAGATGTGCTGGTGGTGACGTTCCGGCGCTAGGTGGGCAGACGCAGAGTGACCCCGACCCGCCGCGGTGGAAGCTGCGTTCATGCGGGTGCTTGCGCGGAGCGAGGACCACGGATGTCCGTCCATCACGGGTGGGCGGCGTCACGCGGCACCGCCGCGATCGGGGTGCGGTCCCGGTCCCGAGATATGCCTCGGATCAAGGGTAGCGCATGTGCGCGTGCAGGATGTTCACGATTTCCACGCAGTCTTCCAGGACCCGGTAGACAACGATATGATTAGGGTGGGCGACGAGTTCGCGCGTGCCGGAAACGCGAGCGGGGCGATAGAGATACGGGTGCTCGGAAAGCGGCAGAACCACGCTTTCGATTCTGTCCCGCAGCGACTCCGCCGCGACAGGATTGGATCGCGCGATATAACCGATCAGCTGGTCCAGATCGTCAAGCGCGGTCCGCCGCCACCGTAGCGGCAGCATCAGGTCGGCTGGCCGTCCTGCCGCGCCATCTGGATCGTTGCCCGGACCCTGGCCATCGCTGCGTCATGCGGCACGCTCGGCCGGGGGTCGGCCAGGCTGGCCTGCACTTTGGCACGGAACCAGCGATCATGTGCGTCGGCTTCTTCGGTCGTGGCGAATTCCGACACAAGGGGAGACAGCTCGTTCATGACCGGAATAGCGCGTCTGGCGGCGGTGCAATCCACTCGTGTCGCGGTCGAGAAACGTGATGGCCACCGGGCGGCCTTGGGTCGTGGGCGATGGGATCATCGTATCGTCCGGGTCAGGTCACCACCCCGCCTTCAGGATCTCCCCGGCCAGATACAAACTGCCGCAGATCAGCACGCGCCCGGGCGCGAACCCCGCGGTCAGCGCCGTCAGCGCGTCCGCCACGACGGGCCCGGGCCGGGCGACGCCGCCGGACGCGGCCACGATCTCGGCGACCGGCAGCGCCAGATGCTGCCCGGGCTCCGCCACCGCCCACACCGAGGCCGCATGGGGCAGCAATGGCGCCAGGAATTCGGCCGCGTCCTTCGCCTGCTTCATGCCCACGATCAGATGCACGGGTACACCGCTTGGCCGGTCCGCCCAGGCCGCGAGATGCGCCGCCAGCGCCACCCCGGCGCCGGGGTTATGGCCCCCGTCCAGCCATAGCTCCCACCCCGGCGGCAGCGTCGCGCCGCGCAGGCGTTGCAGCCGGGCCGGCCATTCCGCGCGCGCGACGCCGGCGGCCAGCGCCGCGTCCGGCACGCCCAGCCCGGCGGCACGGAGCGCAGCAAGCGCGATCCCGGCATTGTCCCACTGATGCAGGCCAGGCAGCGACGGGTCGGGCAGGGTCAGCGTGCCCAGCGCATCGTGGTAGCGCCGGTCGGCCAGATCCCAGTCCCGCCCGCGCAGCCGGACCGGCGCACCCATGGCGGCGGCGCGGTCCAGCAGCACGGCGCGCGCGTCCGGCGCCTGTGCGCCGATTGCGACCGGCACCCCCGGTTTCATGATCCCGGCTTTCTCCGCCGCGATCGCGGCGAGCGTGTCGCCCAGCAGCTCGCGGTGATCGAGCGAGAGCGAGGTGATCGCGCTGGCCGCCGGACGCGCGATCACGTTGGTCGCATCGCCCCGCCCACCCAGGCCCACCTCCAGGATGCACAGCTCCGCCGGCGCGCGGGCGAATAACAGGAACGCCGCCGCGGTCAGCACTTCGAACACCGTGATCGGCGCGCCGGCATTGACGGTTTCGATCTCGGTCAGCGTCGCTTCCAGGGTCGCGTCATCGACCAGGGCGCCGGCGACGCGGAAACGTTCGTTGAACGTCACCAGATGCGGCGAGGTATAGACATGCGCGCGCCAGCCGGCGGCCTCGGCCATGGCGCGGAGGAAGGCGCAGGTGCTGCCCTTGCCGTTGGTGCCGGCGACATGGATCACCGGCGGCAGGTGGGTTTCGGGCGCGCCGAGTTTCGCCAGCAGCGCGCGCAGCCGGTCCAGGCTGAGATCGATCAGCCGCGGATAAAGCCCGTGCAGCCGGGCGATCAGCGCGTCGATCCGCGGAGCGGTCATGCGCCGCGCCGGTCAGCCCAGCCGGGCGAGGGCCGCGGCCAGGCGCGTGGCATCTTCCCGCGCGGCGTCCAGCCGCTCGCGGTTCTCGGCCACCACTTCTTCCGGCGCGCGGGCGACGAAATCGGCGTTGTCGAGCTTGCGGGCGATCTTCTCCGCCTCGCCCGCGGCCTTGTCGCGCTCGCGCCCCAGCCGGGTGCGTTCGGCATCAAGGTCGATCAGCCCGGCCAGCGGAATGACGATGGTCGCCTCGTCCAGCACCACCTGCGCCGCGTCGCGCGGCGGCGGACCGGCCAGGGGCGTCACGCTCTCGGCACGGCCCAGGCGGCGGATTGCGTCATCCCAGCGGGCGGCACGGGCCAGGGTGGCGGGCGCTGCCTCCCGCAGCA
>JAKAZJ010000005.1 GCA_021826565.1 Pseudomonadota bacterium
TTGGATCTCCGCAGTGTCCTCGATGATCACAAGGCGATGATCGGGGGCGACTTGGCTGATCTGGTCTATGACCGCATTGGCAAGCGTGGTCTTGCCCGTCGCGGTCCCGCCCACAATGAGGAAATTTTGTCGGCGCTGGATGCCTGCGCAGATGAGCTCGCGTTGCGGCTCGGTCATCACCGCCTGGTCCACGTAATCGGCCAGGGTGTACACCTTGAGGGCCTTCCGCCGGATGGTGAAAACCGGGGCGGCCACCACGGGCGGGATCAGGGCTTCAAAGCGGCTTCCGTCGAGCGGGAGCTCGCATTCGAGGATGGGGTTGTCCCGGGTGATTTCGGCGCGGAGCGTCGAGGCCACCGTGGAGATGAGGGCTTCGGCATTGGCCGAGGCCATCGTGCCGAACTGGTCCATCCCCCGCCCTAGCCGTTCGACCCACAGGGTGCCGTCCGGATTGAGCATGATCTCTATGACAGCGGGCTCGGAGAGCAGCCCGACGATGATCGGGCCGAGCTCGCGTTGCAGTTTTTCGCTGATCCGCCGCTGTTTCTCGGCCCTGAAGTCCGTTGGCGCACGCTGTGATTCCGACATCGCCCCCGTCCAGGCTGACACGATCCAGCGTATCTATCCTTTCCGGGACTTCGGGCGCAAGAGCTCGTGCAGAGGCTTGCCGATGAACGATGCAAGCTCCGACATCCGGTCGATCGAGATGTTAGTTTGCGCGGTTTCCACGGCCGATAAGAACGGTTGCCGCACTTTCAAGAGGCGGGAAACCTCCCGTTGCGTCATGCCGGCTTCCTCACGGGTGCGGCGGAAATTGGCGGCGAAGACCGCTCGCTCAGGTGCCCCGACAGGCCGGCGTCCCGCCGGCGATCCCTTGGATTCGGCCACGTTTGTCGCGCCCGCCTCCCCAACTTTTTGAAGTCCAGATTCGGACCGATCCGGCCGAACTGTCATGGACATATCATAACCGCCGCGAACAACATACCGTGAGGCGCCTACCCTGCCCCTGACCTTTCAGAACAACGGTGCCGCCGCGCTTTCGCGCGCGGCCGAGTCGGAGCGACGGACCATACCCGCCGAGTCATGAGGCCCCGGTTAACGGATCATCTTTGCTACAGCACACTTCACGACTCGGGTGCCAACGCATTGATACGGCGCGGCGGATAGGTGCAAGCTTGACGCCCGCCCGCGAGTCGCGCGGCGCGGGGCCGTCACATCAACACATGAGGTCGATCACTGTATAGTACCTGCGCACAGAGATTTTGGCCGGTTGCAGGCCGGACCAGCCAAGACTCCCTGCCCACTGCTGAGCTCCAGGCGGGACAGCCGGTTCCGACCGACTCCGTTGAAAAGTCAGGTTCGTCGGGCGGTGCTGGGGTGCCATCTGCGACGACGAGGAGCATGACGTCTGCGCGATAGCACTATGATTTTCCGGACACTTGCGCGCCCCGCCCCGCAGGGGTGCCCACCATCACCCTCAGCCCACCCTCTCAGCCCGCTTCGCCTCGGTCCTGATCCAATCCTGCAACGCGGTCTTCGATCCGCTCAGATGGGTTGCCCAGACCTGCGAACGGATGACCCGGTGTCCCGAATCCCACCAGGTCTCCGCAACAACGAGCAATCCCCAGCGCGCGCCCGGACCGGAATGCTCAAGCGCATAGGCGTCCTGCACCACCGAAAAATCGGCGCATGACTGGCTGAGCCGGGTGCGGCGCCAGGTCACTGCCCCAACCCGCCAACTGCTTGCCTCCGGGCCAGGCTGGCTCGCGGCACGCAGCGTCTGCCACGCGTGCAGGAACAGACGATCGCCGATCCGCATCATCGCCCGATCGGCCTGTGGGACAATACGGGAACACGACAGGTCATGGCTGGCTCCTGAGTGTGATAGCGACGTGCAGGAGTCATCAGCCCGGTGAGGCCCGCCCACCGTGGCACTTGATGAGGGACCCCATCCCCACCATTATGCTACAAACTATGGCCAGCCCCGGCTACGCCTTGTCGGGGCCGACCGTGACCGATGGCTGGGTGCCGCCCCACGGGGCGAGGCTCGGCACAGGTGATGGAGTCCACCTGCCCCAACCGCCCCAGGGCTGATGACTCCTGCCGAAGTTTGGGCAGGAGTGCGGCCATGGACGACGCCTACGCCGGGGGCGCGATTTCCCCGCCAAGCAGGACTGTTGCGCCGATTTCCCTCGGGCCGCGCACCCTGCGCGACGCCTCCGGGGCGGAGGCGTTCCAGAGTATCCTGTCCTCCTCCGGATCGCGCGAAGGTGCCGGCGTGCCTCCGCCGCCTCCGGACGTCGCGCGCGATCTCAATCTCGATCAGATCATCGCCGCGGTGACGGCCGGCCACGAAGCGCTCGATCTCCAGCCTTTTTTCTACGCGCCGCTGCGCGATCCCGACCAGGTCGCATATCGGCATGAGGTGGTGCGCGACCTCGAAAACCCGCCGGTCATGGCCCGTATTCGTGGCTTCCTGGCCGCCATCCGGGAGGTGCGCGAGACGCTCGCCCGCGCAGCCAAGCTCTATCATCAGCGCCAGAAGGATCGCGTCTTCGTCGATGCGGTCGGGCTCTATGTCACGGAGGTGGAAGCCCTGGCGCGCGACCTCACGGCACTGCCGCTGCGTTCACGTGGCCTTCGCGGTTTCGCCGCCTATGTCGCGAACCACGCCGCCTCCCCGGCGGTGCGCCGCTTGCGCGAGGATGGCGAGAAGGCGAAGGCACTGCTGGCCGCCATCCGCTACTGCGTCAATATTCACGGAGACAGCGTGACCGTGCGCGCCTATGCCGAGGAGGCGGACTATAGCGAAGTGGTCGCCAAGACGTTCGCACGGTTCCGCCAGAACGCGGCCAAGGACTACCGGGTCGCCTTCCGCGACGATCCGGCGATGAACTCCGTCGAGGAACGGATCCTCGACCTGCTGGCGCGGCTCAACCCGGAGGCGTTCACCTTCCTTGAGCGCTATGCGACCGATCATCGCGGGTTCGTCGATCCCGTCATCGACCGGTTCTTCCGCGAGATTCATTTTTACGTGCTGTATCTGGACTACATCGCGCCCCCCCGGGAAGCGGGCCTGGCCTTCTGCTATCCGGCGGTTTCCGCCCGAGACAAGCAGATATTTGTCAGCGCCACATTCGATCTGGCGCTCGCCGCGAAGCTCGCGCGCGAAAAGACGCCCGTTGTGACCAACGACTTCTTCCTGCGCGTGAAGGAACGGATTTTCGTCGTCTCCGGCCCGAACCAGGGTGGCAAGACCACCTTCGTGCGTACTATCGGCCAGCTGCATCACCTCGGTGCGATCGGCTGTCCGGTCCCGGGCCGCAAGGCCCGACTGTTCCTGCCGGATTGCATCCATACCCATTTCGAGCGGGAGGAGACAGTCGTCAGCTTGCGCGGCAAGCTGCAGGACGATCTGATCCGGATTCACGAGATCCTGGCCCAGGCGACGCCGGACAGCCTGATCCTGATGAACGAGATCTTCTCTTCGACCACGCTTGCGGATGCGGTGTTTCTGGCGACCCGCGTGATGGAACGGATCATAGCGCTCGATTGCCTTGCCGTCTGCGTGACGTTCATGGACGAACTCGCGGCGCTCGATCCGAAGGTGGTCAGCATGACCAGCACCGTGGTGGCGGAAGACACGGCCCGACGCACCCTGAGGGTGGTCCGTCGTCCGGCGGACGGACGCGCCTATGCGTTCTCGATTGCGGAGAAATACCGCCTGACCCGGGACTGGCTCGACCGGAGGCTGGCGCCATGAAGGCCCATCTGCTGTTTTGCGACCAGGATTTCGATCCGGCGCAACCGCCGCCCGCGCAGGCCGCCGAGCTCACCCTCGATCTCGGGCTGCCCCCCTTGTTCGACGCCATGGCAGGAGAAGATACGGTCATCCGCGACGCCGCGATGCGGACCATTCTGAACCCGCTGGTCGAGCGGGACGCGATCACCTATCGCCAGGATGTCCTGCGTGACGCGATGGCCAACCGCGAAGTGGTACGCCGGATTTACGCCATCGCGATCGAAGCGATCGACCTCGAGCACAAAAACTACTTCGGCGTTGTTAGCCGCTATCCGGGAGCCGTCCTGCATCGCTCGGCCGACGTGATGACGATGTTCGTCGGGCAACTCGGTAAGCTGCGCCGAATCGCGGATCTTCATGCAACACGATTCACCTCGGCAGGGTTTGGTACCTTCTTCGCCATGCTGCGCCGCGAGCTTGACGATGCCTATTTCGTGGAGTTGCGGGACCACTTGGCGCGACTGAAGTTCAGCGGCGGCACTTTGATCAGCGCCGACCTCGGGGCGGCGCTCAAAGGCAGGAACTATGTACTGCGCCAGCCTAATCCGAATCAAGGCAGTTGGCTGTCCGGACTGCTCGGCCGCGGCCCGAAATCATTCTCCTTCAAGCTCCATCCCCGCGACGAGGCTGGTGCACGCGCGCTATCGGCCTTGAACGAGCGTGGCATCAATCTGGTCGCGAACGCCGCGGCGCAGGCGAATGATCACGTCTTGAGCTTTTTCCGCATGCTGCGTGCCGAGACCGCGTTCTATGTTGGCTGCCTCGCGCTTGAGGACAAGCTTGCCGCACGCGGCCAACCTGTGTGCTTCCCCGAACTCACGCCAGCGGTGGAGCGCGTGCATCGCTTTGTGGCTCTTTACGATGTGTCACTCGCGCTGAGCAAGCCTGAACCGGTGGTTGGCAATGACGGGGACCTGACCGGCAAGGACGTCGTGGTGATCACTGGGGCCAACCAGGGCGGCAAATCCACTTTCCTGCGCAGTATGGGCCTTGCGCAGCTGATGATGCAGGCAGGCATGTTCGTGGGTGCCGGCAGTTTTGCCGCCAACCTCTGCCGGGGCCTGCAGACGCACTACAAGCGCGAGGAGGATACCTCCATGACCAGCGGCAAGTTCGACGAAGAACTGGCGCGCATGAGTGTCGTCATCGACCGACTGCAGCCGGACGGCCTGCTGCTGTGCAACGAGTCCTTCCAATCCACTAACGAACGCGAAGGCTCGGCAATCGCGCGCGAACTCGTGCTCGCGTTGGCAGCGCATCGGGTCAAAATCGTGTTCGTCACCCATCTCTACGATCTGGCGCACAGCCTCTATGCACGCGGTGATCCGGCCCTGGAGTTTCTGCGTGCCGAGCGCGACGCGGATGGCACCCGCAGCTTCCGCGTGGTTCCGGGCGAGCCGCTGTCCACCAGCTTCGGGCAGGATCTGTATCGCCAGATTTTCGCTACCGCAGACGCGCCGGCGCCGGTCTCCTGACCGGTGCCGGCCGATTTTCCACCAGGACGACGCATGGACCTTGGCGGCTACGACGCACTGAAGTTCGATCTTGCGGGCGTACTGCGCGGCCTGCGACGCCATTATGCGCGCCCGGGCATGGTCGAGCCGGAGGCGTTGCGCGATTTGTTCGCGCGGCTGGCCGAGGACCGCTTCAACCTAGCCGTGGTCGGGCGGTTCAGCCGCGGCAAGACCTCGCTGATGAACGCGATCCTGGGAACAGACCTGCTGCCGGTGGGGGTGCTGCCGATCACCTCGGTGATCACCTTGGTGAATTACGGCAGCGAGCCCAAGGCGGTACTGCATTATCGTGGCACCAGCCTGTTCATGGACGTGCCGATCCCCGAGCTTGCCGAGCACATCACCGAACGCGGCAATCCGGGCAACCGGCGCGGCATCCGCGCCGCCGAGGTGCAGGTTCCGGCCGAGTTCCTCCGCCGCGGCTTCACTTTCGTCGACACCCCCGGCCTTGGCTCGGCGATCCGGGCCAATACGCGCACCACCGAAGAATTCCTGCCCGAGGCCGATGCGCTGATCCTGGTCAGCAGCCATGACAGCCCGCTGTCGGAGGAGGAAGCGGCGATCCTGACCGCGGCACGGGCCGCCGGACGAGCGCTGTTCGTGGTGCTGAACAAGCAGGATCTCGTCGATCCGCCGGCGCGGGCCGCCGCGATGGATCATGTTGCCGCCGTGCTGCGCGATGCCGGCGATGACGGCGCGGCTGCGGTGTTCTCGGTCTCCGCGCGCGAGGGGCTGGCGGCCAAGCTGGCGCGCGACCCGGTCCGACTCGCGGACAGTGGCCTGCCGGCGCTGGAGCAGGCGCTGGTCGCCTTTCTTCTGAGCGAGCGGCGGACCCACTTCCTGACCGCGATGTGCACGCGCATCGTGCCGCTGCTGGCCGTCCCAGGGGTGCCGGAAGTGCTCGCGGAGCAGTTGGGCGAGATTCGCGCCCGCATCGCCAGCGACGATGCCGTGCACCCGAGGCCGGTGAGGGATGCCACGCCGCTCGCCCCGCTGCTACCCGGCTGCGAAATCTGCCGCGGTATCGCCGATACGGTGTTCGATACCATAGCCCGCGCGCAGGCGGAGCTGTCGGCCGATCGCGCGGCGCAGGCGGATCTGGCCCGCCGCGGCGGATTCTGCCGGTTCCATGCCGGGCAGTTCCGCAAAGTGGCCGCGACCCGCGAGGTGTCCACCGCCTTTGCCCCGGTGCTGCTGGCCGAGGCCGCGGCGCTGCGCCGGCTGGATCCGGCCGATCCCGCCACCGCGGCGCGTGTGGCTGCGCTGCCGGCTTGTGGTGCCGCCTGCCTGATCTGCGCCGTGGCGCGGCAGGCGGAAGCGCGCGCGATCGCGGCGTTGGCCGGGCTGGCGGGTCGCGAGGGGGCCGCTTCGGTGCATGCGCGCAGCGCGCTGTGCCTGCCACATCTTGCGCCCTTGCTCGCGGCAGTCCCCGATGCCGAAACCCGCGCGGCGCTGCTCGCGCGCCAGGCGGACCTGATGGAACGCTTGGCCGAGGACGCCCTGCGCTTCGCCCTGCAACAGGATGCGGTGCGTCGCGATCGCGCGAGCAAGGAAGACCTTGTGGCGGCGGATCGTGCTGTGCGCGTGTTGTTCGAACACGCGGAGGCGCAGTACGACCGCGCCGCGCCTCCAACCGTTGGAGAGAACGCATGAGACGTCCTGATCCGTCCCGGACCGCGCCGCGCGCGATCTCCGGCGGGCAGCGCTGAGATGGCGCCGGATCCCAAGGCCGCTTTCATCGCCGCGCCCGCTGCGCCGTCCGGCCAAGCTCGCCGCCGCGCCGTGGCCTTCATCGTCCTGATCGGCAGCGTCAGCCTGTTCGCCGACATGACTTATGAAGGCGCGCGGTCGGTCACCGGCCCGTTCCTCGGCAGTCTCGGCGCCTCCGCCCTGGTCGTGGGCTTCGTTGCCGGGTTCGGCGAACTGATGGGCTATATGCTGCGCATCGTCTCCGGGCGGCTGGCCGACCGGACGGGGCGGTACTGGGGCGGGGTGTTCCTCGGCTATACGATCAACCTGTTCTCGGTACCGCTGCTGGCGCTCGCGCCCGGCGTGGCGGCGGCGGCGGCGTTGATGATCGCCGAGCGTACCGGGCGCGCGATCCGCTCGCCGCTGCGCGATGCGATGCTCTCCCATGCCGCGAGCCGCACCGGCCAGGGCTGGGGCTTCGGGCTGCACGAGGCGCTGGACCAGACCGGGGCAACGGTTGGCCCGTTGCTGGTCGCGTTCATTCTCTGGCGCCACGACGGCTATCGCACCGGGTTCGCGCTGCTGCTGTTCCCGGCCTGCGTCGCCATGGCGCTGGTGCTCGCTGCCGCGCGGGCCTATCCGCACCCGCGCGATCTCGCTCCGTTGTCGCGGCCGATCCTGGAGACCGGATTTCCCTGGAGCTTCTGGATGTACTGCGTGGCCGGCGGGCTGGTCGGCGCCGGTTATGCGGACTTCGCCCTTGTCGCCTATCACTTCGGTGAGGCCCGGATCATCGCCCCGGCCTGGATCCCGGTATTCTATGCCATCGCGATGCTGGCCGCGGGCGCTGCGGCGCTGGTGCTGGGCCGCCTGCTCGACCGCTTCGGGATCGTCGTGGTGCTGGGCGCGAGTCTGGTGGCCGCGCTCGCCACGCCGCTCGTATTCCTGGGTGGGTTCGGCGCGGCGCTGGCAGGCGTCGTGCTGTGGGGCGTCGGGATGGGCGCGCAGGATTCAGTGCTGAAGGCGGCCCTGGGCCATTTCGTGCCGGCCGAACGGCGCGCGACCGGCTACGGCACGTACGACATGCTGCGCGGCGTGGCCTGGTTCCTGGGCAGTCTGCTGCTGGGGTTCTTGTACGACCGCAGCATCGTCGCGGTGGTTGCGGCTTCGCTGGCGCTGCAGGTGTTGGCTGCGCCGGTGCTGCTGGCGGTCATGCGCCGGAGCGTCAAAATGGGCGGCTGACCATGCGGGACACGCCACGCCGGCAGTTCGGGACCAAACTATCGGTTTTGCCCGCACCGCGCCGCTGCTGGTTGCCGAGGGAACAGCCGTGGCGGAAGACGGAACAGCGCGATCGTTGCTTCGTACAGCGCCAGGCAGGGCAGCAGCAGCCATCGGCGGGTGACACGATCGATCCGACTCGCCAGACGGGTCACCGCCAGAGCCACGGCCAAGGACCCGGCCATATCGAGCGGGAAATGGACTCCGACATAGACCCGCGCCCAGGCCACCGCGACGCCGCCGGCGACCAGCAACACGGCCCAACGTCGCAGCACGCCGAGCGCGAGCAGGGAAAAGCCCAGGCTCCACAGGAACGTCGCGTGGTCGGAGGGGAAGGAGTTATCCGGTGGGTGGGCGAGATACTGGTGACCCAACCCGATCATGAACGGCCGCGGATGGAAATAGACCAAGCCGGCGAGCTGATTGGCACTGATGGCGAGCAGCATCGTCAGGGTGGCCGCGAGCAGCCCGCCGCGATCCCGTACCCGGCCGCGGACCCACAGCGACACAAACAGCACCACCGCCAGCGGCACCAACCAACCGGCCAGAAAAAGCGCCGCGATGAGCACGATGCCGGGCGGATGCGCACTAGCGTTGATAAGAAGGAACAGGTGGTCGTTGAGCTGGTCCATAACGCTCCGGCGGGATCGGGTGCACGGCAGGCGCCGCCACCCGATCCTGTCGCCGTTCTGTCACAGAATGGCAACCCGGCCGGCTTCGGCGCGCGGCTGGAACGGGCTGGTGAAGACGGGCGCTGCGCCCAGTTCCTGCTCGATCTCCAGCAGCCGGTTGTATTTCGCGATCCGCTCGCCGCGGCAGAGCGAGCCGGTCTTGATCTGGCCGCTGCCCACCGCCACCGCGAAATCGGCGATGAACGCATCCTCCGTCTCGCCCGAGCGGTGCGAGACCACGGTGCGCCATCCCGCCTCCTGGCACATCCGTACCGCAGCTACGGTCTCGGTCACCGTGCCGATCTGGTTCAGCTTGATCAGTGCCGCGTTGGTGGTGTGCTCGGCGATGCCGTGGGCGATGATCTTCGGGTTGGTCACGTAGTTGTCGTCGCCCACGATCTGGATCCGCCCGCCCAGCGCTGCGGTATGGCGGCGAAACCCTTCCCAGTCGTGCTCACCGAGCCCGTCCTCGAGCGAGACGATGGGGTAGGCATCGAGCCACCGCGCATACATCGCCGTCATCTCGTCGCTGGTCTTGTGCCCGCCGCCGGAGCGGCGCAGCTCGTATCCGTCCGCGACCGCGAAGCCGCTCGCCGCCGGATCGAGCGCGATCGCCACGTCCGTGCCGGGGCGCAACCCGGCGGCGCGGATCGCGTCCACGATCAGATCGAGCGCCGCTTCATGGCCGGGCAGGTTGGGCGCGAAGCCGCCTTCGTCGCCCACCGCCGTCGGCAGGCCGCGCTGCTTGAGCAAGGCCCGCAGCGCATGGAACGTCTCCGCGCCGTAGCGCAGCGCCTCGGCGAAACACGGCGCACCGTGCGGGACGATCATGAACTCCTGGAAATCGAGCGAATTGTCCGCGTGTGCCCCGCCATTGATGACGTTCATCATCGGCACCGGCAGGCGACAGGCGTTGGCGCCGCCGAGATAGGCATAGAGCGGCCGTCCGCAGGAGGCGGAAGCCGCCCGCGCCACCGCCATGGAGACACCGAGGATCGCGTTCGCCCCGAGCCGCGATTTGTCCTCCGTGCCATCGAGCGCGATCAGCGCCGCGTCGATCGCCGCCTGGGCGAACGGGTCGGCACCGCGCAGGCTGGGCCCGATCACCTCGGCCACCGCGCGCATCGCATCGCGCACGCCCTTGCCGCCGTACCGGGTGGGATCGCCATCGCGGCGCTCGCAAGCCTCGTTCGCTCCGGTGGAGGCACCGGAAGGCACCGAGGCGGCGCCGACGGCGCCGTCGTCCAGCCTCACCCAGGCCCGCAGCGTGGGATTGCCGCGGGAATCGAGAATCTCAAGCGCCGTGATATTGGTGATGACAGGCATGAGCAGCTCCTTGGAGGGCAGAGGCGGAACGGCGCGCGCGCCGACCGGCGAAGCCGCCGCATCGCGTGCAGGGAGCGGGTGCATGCTGGAAGCAGCGACGTGGCCACGCGGGCGGACTCCAGAACAGCGTGTGTCATAGGAGTCATCGGCCCGGGAGGCGGGCGTTTGATGGCGAACTCCACCGCCACTGCGGCTCTAACTGGAATCGATGTTACTGACAAGCGGCGGCGCGGACCGTTGCTTTGGGGACGAAAGGGGGAACGATGCGAACCGTGCTGCTGATCCGCCACGGTCACGTCGAGGGCCTGGCGCCGGAGCGATTCCGTGGACGGTGGGACCTGCCACTGACGCCGCTGGGGCGCCGCCAGGCGCAGGCGACGGCCGACTATGTGCGCCAGCGCTGGCCGCAGACGCGGGCGGTCTTCGCCAGCCCGTTGGCGCGCTGCCAGGACACGGCGACCGCCATCGCCGCGGCGCTCGGGCTTCGGCTGGAAACCGTCGTGGGGCTGGTGGACCTTGATTATGGTGCCTGCCAGGGATTGACGCGCGACGAGGCGGCGGCGCGCTGGCCGCTCCTGGTCGCGCGTTGGCTCGTGAAGCCGCACCGGGTGCAGTTCCCTGGTGGGGAAAGTCTGTTCGCGATGGCGTCGCGGGCGGGCCAGGCGCTGACATCTTGTCTTGATACGGCCCCACCGGACGGCACCATAGCCCTGGTTGCCCACGACAGCGTGAACCGTGCACTGCTCTGCCAGGTCCTGGGCATGACCCTTTCGGAGTACTGGCGCCTGCGGCAGGATCCGTGTTGCGTGAACGTCATCGAGGCCGGCACGGCGTTCCGCTTGGCGCTGATGAACGCCACCGACCACCTCGTCGGGGTGGCGGATCAGGTTCCCGGCGGCGTGGGGGCAGCTTCCGGTACCGTGCCATGAAGATGAAGTTGCTGCCGCAACCGTGCCATC
The DNA here is from genome assembly GCA_021826565.1 of Pseudomonadota bacterium. Next base: position 11,243 of record JAKAZJ010000005.1, read on the forward strand.
AGGCCCGTGCGGCGCCGTCCGTATTGCAGCACCTGTGCCCGCTCGATCGTCACCAGGCCGCTTTCCATCATCTCGTCCAGAACCGGCAGGAAGCCGGTGATCTTCTCCTCGCTATCCACGATCTCGATCACCACCGGCAGATCCTGTGCCGGCGGCCAGAGATGACTTTCGTGCATCTGCGCCGAGCGGCCGAAGCCGAGCGGGCCGCGCAACACCGTGGCACCGGCCAGATGCTGCGCCCGCGCGCGGGCGACGATGGCGAGATAGAGCGGCTCCAGACCGCAGCGATCGGCGGTGCTGGTAAAGATCCGCAACAGGACGGCTTCGTGCGGAACGTCCACGATGCACCTCCCGGACCCGTTGTCCGTCTGGTGCCGGCACGGACCGGCATGGGTCCTGTCATCGACAGTGGGGCGGGGCCGCCGCCGGATCAAGCCCCCTCCGCCCTGGCCGGACGCCAGGCGCGGACCTTCTCCATCGTCACCAGACCGGTCTCGAGCAGCGCTTCGATCTCGTGCAGGAACGCCATGATCCTCGCCCCGTCATCGACGATCTCGACCACGATCGGCGCACGCGGGCCGGCGTCGACGTTGATGTCGGAGCGCATGTGGCCCGAGGGACCGAACCCGACTGGTCCCGGGAGCACCGTCGCACCCGCCATGCCGGCGGCGCGCGCGCGATCGATCAGGACCCGGTAGGTGGGGTGGCCGTGCGCGCGGTCGTCCTCGCCGAGAAAGACCCGCAGCAAAACGGCTTCGTCCATCCGCATGGGCTTGGCCTCCGGATTGCGACCAAACCAGGATGGTGCCGTCCGGTGGCGCTGCCAAGGGGAGCGGATAAAATCGCGCTTGACTACCGGGACGGTGGTTGTTATCGAACAAGTCAGTTGTGGCGATGGAGTCCGCCCTTAACCGCCCTCAGGGCTAATGACTCCTCCTGAATCCAGTCGGATGACAGGAGGGGTGCGTGCGGACCAGAGCCTCAGACTCAGCCCGACAGAGCTTGTGCGCCGGTGCCCCGCCTGGGTGTGCCGCATGACCCGAGACATCCTTTTGCAGATCGCCCAGGTTTTGGCGGTCCTGCTGCTCGCGCCCCTGCTGCAAGGGATCATCCTGCAGTTCGAGGAACGGGTCCAGCGCGCGCAAGGCCCGGGGATTTTCCAGCCGTATCGCGATCTGTGGAAGCTGTTCCACAAGCAGCTTGTGCTGCCGGAGACCGCCTCCTGGCTGTTCTGGATCGCGCCGATCGTCGCCTTCACCGCCATGATGACGGTGCCGATCCTGATCCCGGTCCTGACCAATTTCCCCCTGCCGCTGTCGGACATGGGCGACATTCTGGGCGGCGGCCTCATCCTGACCCTGGGCGGTTTTATGATCACGCTCGCGGGGCTCGATTCCGGCAGCGCCTATGGCGGGATCGGCTCCTCTCGCGCCGTGATGGTGGCGATCCTGGCGGAACCCACGCTGATCCTGGTGTTCGTCGGCATTACCCTGCTCGCCAGGTCGATGCTGCCCTTCGTGGTGAACCACCTGCTGGTGGCACAACCGGCCGTCTATTGGAGTCCCGCGCATCTGTTCCTGGTGGCGGCGTTCTTCGTCCTGCTGCTGGTGGAAACCGACCGGCTGCCGATCCATTCCTCAACCCATGTCGAGGTCTATATGATCGAGGAGGGGCGCATCCTGGAATACTCGGGGCCGCTACTGGCGCTGCTGCGCTGGGCCTCGATGATGAAGCAGTTCATCCTCTATACGATCTTCTGCAACGTGCTGTTGCTGCCCTGGGCGCTGTCGATCGAGGGAACCGCGCTCGGGGCGCTGGGCGCGGCGGCGGCCCTGATGCTGAAATTCACCCTGGTCGGCTGCGCCGTCGTGGTGGTCGAAACCACCCAATCCCGCCTGCGCTTCTACCGCTATCAGGAGCCACTGGCGGCCTCCTTCCTGCTCGCGATCCTCGCCATCATCGGCACGCAACTGAGCTGATCCCATGCTGGTCGCGCATCTCTCCCCGCTCGCTGCTTCGCTGTTCAGCCTGATCGCGATCGCGAGCCTGCTGCTCGCATTCGTCATGCTCGGCTCGCGCTGGCTGCGGCACTACCTCTACGCCTTCGCGCTGGAGTCCTGGCTGATCGCGGTGCTGTCGGCTGCCGTCGGCTACTATGGGCATTATCCGGAACTCTATCTGATCGCAGTCCTCACGGCGGTGTTCCGCGGTTGCCTGCTTCCGTACTTGCTGCTGCGCATCATCCGCCGGCTCAACGTGGCACGCGAGCTGCACGTCATCGTCCAGGCCAGTTCCAGCCTGGTGATCGGGGCATTCGCTGTCGTGTTCGCGCTCACCGTGGCCACCCATATCGGCGACGGCCTCGGCCTTGGCGGGACGGTGGTGGTGCTCGCGCTCACCGTGATGCTGTCGATGAAGCTGATCGGCTTCCTGATGCTTACCGTGCGGCACGAGGCGATCAGCCAGATCCTCGGCCTGCTGGTGCTGGAAAACGGGATCTTCCTCGGCTCGCAGATCCTGGTGCCCGGCATGCCGCTGCTGCTGGAGATCGTGATCCTGTTCGATCTGCTGATCGTGGTCGCCTGCTTCGGACTTCTGGTGCAGTACCTGCTGAGCCATGTCGGCACCACCAGCAGCCTGCACCTGCGCCGACTGGTGGGCTGAGCCATGGTCGGCGCCCTCTTGCTCGCAATCGTCCTGGCGCCCTCGGCCGCCATCGTGCTGATCCTGTTGACCCGCAGGCCGCGATGGGCGGAAGGGCTCAATCTGGCGGCCAGCGCGATCGCCTTCCTCGCCGCACTGGCGCTGCCGGCACTCAGCCTGTCCGGTCGTCACGTCTATTGGGGCCGCTATGTCATTCTCGATCCGTTCGGCGCCTGGGTGATCCTGTGCGCGGCGATCGTCTATCTGCTCGCCTCGATCTATGCCGTCGGCTACATGCGCCTGCTGGACGAGGAGGCGCGGCTGCCCCGCTTCTACGCGCTGTTCGCGGGTTTCGGCCTGACCACGCTGATCGGGCCGATGATGAACAGCGCGGGCCTCTACTGGATCGCCATCGAGCTGACCACCCTGGTCAGCACCTTCCTGGTAGCATTCGAGCGCGCGCCGGAAAGCATCGAGGCAGCGTGGAAATACATCATCGTCGTCTCCGGCGGGATCAGCCTCGCTCTGCTGGGCACGGTGCTGTTCTACTGGGCTGGCAGCTTCGTGCTGGGGCCGCGCTACGACATGACCTGGGCGGTGCTGCGCGGCGCGGCGCCGCAGATGAACCCGGCGCTGCTGCTGCTCGCGTTCCTGCTGGTGCTGGTGGGCTACGGGACCAAGGTCGGGCTGGCGCCGATGCACACCTGGCTGCCGGACGCGCATAGCGAAGGTCCGGCGCCGGTTTCGGCCCTGCTGTCGGGGGCACTGCTCAACACCGCGATGGTCGGGATCGTGCGCTATCTCGCGATCATCGAGGCGGCGGACCCCGGGCCGCTGCCGCGCGCGGCCCTGGTGGTGCTCGGAGCCTTCTCCCTGTTCGTCGCGGCGATGTTCATCGTCCGTCAACGCGGGATCAAGCGGTTGATGGCCTATTCCAGCGTCGAGCACATGGGGATCATGGCGCTCGGCTTCGGCTTCGGCGGCATGCTGGGCGTGGCCGGCGCGCTCTACCACATGCTGAACCACACGTTGAACAAGTCGCTGATGTTCTTCGGCGCCGGCAGCATGATGCGGAGTTACGAGACCAAGGACATCGGCGCCATCCGCGACGTTGGGCGGCGCTTCCCGGTGGTGGGCGCGCTGTGGCTCGCCGGTGCGGTCGCGATAACCGGCGCGCCGCCGTTCGGCCTGTTCGCCAGCGAGTTCACCATCCTGCGTGCCGGGCTGCGTGGCCCGCATGTGTGGGCGGCGATCGTCATGGCGCTGTTGCTGATCGTGATCTTCATCGCCTTCCTGAACCATTTCCGCATGATGTATTTCACCCCGGCGGAAGGTGAACCGGCGCCGATGCGCCCGGTCAGCGCCTGGTGCAGCGTGCCGATGTGGCTCGCCTTCGTGCCGCTGCTGGTGCTCGGCCTGTGGTGGCCGGAGGCGATCTGGCACTATTTCGCCGCGATCGCCCACGGGCTCGCCGCCGGCACAATGGTGGCCGGCCGATGAACGCCACCGAAGCCACCACGGTACCGTGCGCCGGGATGCCCGAAATCGCGCGCGGGCTGTTCGCCGATGGCGGGCGCATGCAGATGGCCTATGCGTGGCATCCCGAACCCGGGACGGTCGAGCTGCGCTACCTCGCCTCCCCCCCCGAAGCCGGCCGCTTTCTGCTGTGGCGTTGCCGCCCGGAGGGCGATCCGCCGAGTCTGGCCCGCATCTGGCCGTCGCTTGGCTGGTACGAGCGCGAGATCATGGACCTCTTCGGCATCGCGTTCCGCGACCATCCGGAGCCGAACCGGCTGGTGCTGGCCGAGGACATTCCGCCGCCCTTCGACGGCCACGACCCCGCCCGGCGCATGGGCGATATCCCCCGCCCGCTGCCCGAGATCGAAGCTCCCGAAGTGCAGACCCTGCCGTTCGGTCCGGTGCGCGCGGACGTGCTGGAATCCGCCGAGTTCACCTTCTTCTATATCGGCGAGCAGATCATTCACTACCATCCGCACCTGTTCTTCAAGCATCGCGGCATGGAAGCGCGCTTTGCCGGGCTGACGCCGCTGCTCGGCACGGTGCTGGCGGAACGGGTCTCCGGCGTCGGCAGCGTGGCGCACGCACTGGCCTATTGCCAGGCGATCGAGGCCGCTGCGTCCTGCGCGGTACCGAGGCGGGCGCTCGCTCTGCGCGTGCTGCTGGCCGAGCTGGAACGGGTCTATAACCATCTGCACTATCTCGGGCATCTGGCCAACACCACCACGCTCAAGGTGGGCGAGGCGCAAGGCAAGCTCCTGGAAGAGCGTGCCAAGCAGATCAATGCGCGGGTAACGGGCAGCCGCTTCCTGCGCGGCCTGCTGGTCCCCGGCGGGCTGCGCCGCGATCTGGTGCCGGGCGAATGGCTCAGCCCCGCGCTGGAGGAGTTGCGGGCGGAGACCGCGCGCTATGTCGATCTGCTGGAGCGGTCCGACAGTCATCTGGATCGGCTGATCACCACCGGGATGCTGCGCCGCAACGTCGCACTGGACCAGGGTGCGACCGGACCGGTGCAGCGCGCCTCCGGCATTGATCGCGACCTGCGCCGCGATCACCCCTACGCGGCCTATGCCGACCTGTCGCTGGTCGTGCCGGTCCGCAGCGAGGGCGACGCCTATGCCCGCTCGGCGGTTCGCGTGGCCGAGATCGATGCCGCCATCGCGATGATGCAGCGCGTCCTGTTGCTGCTGGAGGACGGCCCAGTGCGCGTGGACTGCACGCCCACCGCCGGCGCCGAAGGTCTCGGCTGGGCGGAATCGCCGCGCGGCACGCTGTTCTACGCCGTGCACGTCGGCGCCGATGGGCGGCTCGCGCGGGTGAAGATCAAGTCGCCGTCCTATTCCAACTGGCGCGTGTTCCCGTTCACCGTGCACGAGACGAACATGATGGATTACGCGATCAACGAGGCGAGTTTCGGCCTCACCATCGCCGGCTGCGCGCGGTAGGGGCGGGCGATGGCGCTGTGGACCTTCTTCGGGCTGAGAGAGGGCAAGGCGACGACGCCCTGGCCGCGGCGTGGCGAGGCCGACGGGCAGGCGGGCGTGCTGGGCATGCCGCGCTTCGCCCCCGAGCACTGCCAGGAGGGCTGCGCCGCTTGCGCCGAAATCTGCCCGACCGGCGCGATCGCGCCGCGCGCGGATGCGCCGGGCGGCATCGCGGTGGATTACGGAAGCTGCGTGGTCTGCCAGTTATGCACCGCGGCCTGCCCGACCGGCGCACTCAGCCCCTCGCATGACTGGGCCTTTGGCGTCCGCCGGCGGGAGGATCTCGTCTGGTCGGAAACGCCGGCGCCCGAAGCCGAACCCGCCGCCGGGCAGCGCGTCTTCCGCCGCAGCCTGCACATCCGTCATGTCGATGCCGGCTCCTGCAACGGGTGTGAATCGGAACTCCAGGCGCTGAACAACCCGTTCTACAACCTGCATCGGCTCGGCATCTTCTTTACCCC
>JAKAZJ010000382.1 GCA_021826565.1 Pseudomonadota bacterium
CCAGACCGATCAAGTACACCGAGGCCCCCAGGGCGGCGATGTTGGCGGCCACATTCGCGGCCCCCCCCAGCACGGCATGGCGCGTCGCGGGCCGCAACACCGGGATCGGCGCCTCCGGCGACAGCCGCGCGGCTTCCCCCGCGACATACCGATCCAGAATCACGTCGCCGATCACCACCACCCTGGCGGCGGCGAAACCAGCAAGCAACGGCGCCAGGGCGGCATCGGACATGAGGGCGAATGGCTCCACAACGACGTAAACGGGCGACAGCGATCGCCGATCTGTATAGCACATCCCGCGCGCGTCCGGTGCATCCCCGCGCCCCCTATCGCGGCGAGAGCGGCGATGTTACGTGGTATGCAGAGGCGCCGGGCAACGGCCGCCGGCACGAAGGGGAGGAGGCGGCGTGGATCTGTCGCTCGGATTGTTCGGCAACGCCATTGTTTCGGGCTTGCTGCTCGGGGGATTCTATGCCGCGGTGACAATCGGCATTTCGATCTCGTTCGGGATGCTGGACATCGCTAATATCGCACACCCTGCCTTCATCATCCTGGGCTCCTACGGCGCCTGGTACGCCAACGCGCGGTTCGGCGTGGACCCGATCGTGGCCAGCGTGGTGCTGTTGCCGGCGTTCTACGCGCTGGGTGCGGGGATCTATCAAATTTATTACCTGGCGTTCGAACGCCGGGGCGATGCCAGCCTGCGCGGCCTGGCGTTCTTCTTCGGCCTGCTGTTCATCACCGAGGTTGTGCTGATCCTGGTGTTCGGCGTCGATTATCGTCTGGTCCGCGCCCCGTATATCGGCCCCAGCCTGCATCTGGGGGCACTGGAGTTCCCGCTGCGCCTGCTGGTGCCGTGCGGGGTCTCGCTGGCGATGGTGGGTGGGTTGTGGCTGTACCTGTCGCGCAGCTTCATCGGCCGCGCCATCCTGGCGGTGGCGCAGGATGCCGAGGCGCTGCGGCTGATGGGCGCCGATCCGGTGCGCATCAAGCGCATCGCCTTCGCGCTGTCGATCGCCACGGCGTCGGTGGGGGGCGCGATCCTGATCGTGATCCAGCCGGTGGAGCCTTCGATCGGGCGGGATTATATCGGCCGGGTGTTCGCCATCGCCGTGCTGGGCGGGCTCGGCAGTTTCGCCGGCACCGTGGTTGCGGCGATGCTGCTCGGGATCATGGAAAGTCTGACCGCGACGTTCTACGGCCCGTCCTGGTCGCCGGCGGTCGCGTTCGGATTTCTGCTGCTGGCGCTGGCGGTGAAGCCGTCCGGCATGTTCGGGCGCTGAGCGATGCGGGGCGGGTGGTTCCTGGTGGCGGCGACGGCGGTGGCCGCGCTGGTCTATCTGGCGGCGGAGGTCACCAATAACGGCTACGTGTTCTTCGCCGGCTACGTGGTGCTGCAATATGTCGTGCTGGCGACGGCGTGGAACATGCTGGGCGGCTACACGGGATATGTGAATTTCGGCGTCGCCGGATTCTTTGCGCTGGCCGCCTACGTCACCGTGGCGCTGGAGAAGCTGGCGCCGCTGCCGCTGCCGGTGGTGATGCTGGCCGGCGGCGTGATCTCCGGCGTGCTGGGTCTGGGGATGGGATATCTGACGTTGCGGTTGCGCGGCGTGTTCTTCTCCATCGCCACCCTGGCGATGGCGGTGGTGGCGCAGACATTCATCGTGAACTGGGATTTCGTCGGTGGCTCGGCCGGGGCGTTCGTGATCCGGCCGATGGTCACGCCCTGGTTCGGGATCGACTACATCCGCTACTTGTTCCTGCTGATGCTGGGCTTGTCGGTGATCGTGGTAGCGACCGCGCGCGCGATCGAACGTTCGCGCCTGGGCGACGGCTTCGCCGCGATCCGCGACGACGAACTGGCGGCCGAAGCCGCCGGCGTGCCCACGCTCCGCCTCAAGCTGATCGCCACCGCAGTGTCCGGCGCGTTCATGGGGATGGCGGGCGCACCGCTGCCGTTCTACGTCACGTATCTGGACCCGCCATCTGCGTTCAGCCTGTCTTACGCGGTGAACACGATCGCCATGCCGCTGATCGGCGGCACCGCGGCCTGGCCCGGGCCGCTGATCGGCGCGCTGCTGCTGGCGACGTTGCAGCAGGTGGCGACCGTGACAATCTCTTCGGCCGTCAATTTGTTGATCGTGGGTCTGATGCTGGTCGGTTTCATCATCATCGCGCCGCGCGGGATCATCGGCTGGTTCGGCATCGGCGCCGGCCGGCGGCGCAAGGGGCGCGGGACCAAGGAGCGCATGACCAAGGGGCGCATAACATGAGCGGGGCGCTGCTGGACGTCACCGATCTCGGCAAGCGCTTCGGCGGTTTCGTGGCGCTGGAGGGGATCGCGCTGTCGGTAGCCCCGGGCGAGCGCGTCGGCCTGATCGGCCCGAACGGTTCGGGCAAAAGCACGCTGGTGAACTGCCTGTCGGGCACGCTGCGCAACGACACCGGACAGGTCCGCTTCGCCGGCCACGTGCTGGACGGGATGGCCGCGCATCGGCGCACCCGGCTCGGTCTCGCCCGCAGCTTCCAGCTGCCACGCCCGTTCCACAGCCTGACGGTGGCGGAAAACCTGCGCATCCCGATCGAATACGTGGTCCATGCCCGCGGCCAGGGCCGGGTCGATGTGGCGGCGCGCTGCGAGGAGCTGCTGACCCTGGTCGGCCTGGCGGGGCGCCACCACGAGATGCCCGCGGGCCTCACTCAGGTCGAGATGCGCAAGCTGGAACTGGCCCGCGCCCTGGCCGCCGAACCGAAGCTGCTGATCGCGGATGAGGCGATGGCCGGCCTGTCGCATCAGGAAGTGGACGACATCCTGGCGCTGCTGATTGCGTTGAACGACCGCGGCGTGACGATCATCATGATCGAACACATCATGCGCGCCGTGATGGGCTTCAGCCAGCGGCTGGTGGTGCTGGTGGCGGGCCGCAAGATCGCCGACGGTGTCCCTGACGAGGTGATCCGCAACCCCGAGGTGGAGCGCGCGTATCTTGGCGAGTAGCCTTACCATCGCTGGCATCACCGCCGGCTACGGCGCGGTGCAGGTGTTGCACGACGTCTCGGTCTCGGTGCCCGCCGGTGTCACGGTGGCGCTGCTCGGCACCAACGGCAACGGCAAAAGCACGCTGATGAAATGCGTGATGGGCCTGGTGCGCCCGTCTGCCGGCTCGATCACCGCGGAGATCGACGGCGCGCGCCACGAGCTGGTCGGCCGTGCGACCGAGGCGATCGTCGATCTGGGCATCGCCTTCGTCCCCGAGGGACGCCGGCTGTTCCCCCGGCTTTCGGTGACCGAGAATCTGATGCTGGGCGCGTTCCGCGGCGCGGCGCGGAGCCAGATCGCGCGCAACCTCGAGTTTTGCCTGGAGACCTTCCCCCGGCTGCGCGAACGCAGCGGCCAGCTTGCCGGGTCCATGAGCGGGGGCGAGCAGCAGATGCTGGCGCTGGGCCGGGAGCTGATGTCGGCT
>JAKAZJ010000383.1 GCA_021826565.1 Pseudomonadota bacterium
ACCTCGCTGCTCGCCTGCCGCTGCTTCGCGTTCGAGGAATGCGGCCTGTATCTGGAAGCCGAAGCCGCCGGGCGGGAGGCGATCGACCGCGACCCCACCGATCTCTGGGCCGCGCATGGGGTGGCGCATGTGCTGGAAATGCAGGGCCGCCGCGCCGAGGGCATCGCCTGGATCGACCGCCTGGCGCCGGGATGGGCACAGGCGAACAATCTGCGCCATCATTTGTTCTGGCACGCGGCGATGTTCCATCTGGAGCGCGGCGAGTACGACCAGGTGCTGGCGCTGTACGATACCGGCTTCCGCGACCTGACTTCGCCGCTGACCCGTGCCCAGCCGGATCTTTATATCGACGTGCAGAACGCGGTTTCGATGCTGTATCGTCTGACCCGCCAGGGCGTGGAGGTCGGGCGGCGCTGGGACGAACTGGCCGACAAGGCCACCGCCCGCATCGGTGACGCGCAGTCGGCTTTCACCCTGCCGCACTGGGCGATGGCGCTGGCCGCAACCGGCCGCCAGCAGGAGGGCGCGCGATTCCTGGACGCGCTGCGCGATTTCGCCGCCGGCGACAGCCAGCTTGCGGCCCTGGTGCGCGACGTGGCGCTGCCGGTCAGCACCGCCGCGCTGCTGGCCGGGTCGGGCGATCCGGCCGGGGCGGTGGCGGCGATGCGGCCGGCGTTGGCGGCGATGGGCGCGCTGGGCGGCAGTCACGCGCAGCAGGACGTGCTGGAACAGATGTTCCTGGATGCGGCGCTGCGGGCCGGGCTGGATGACGACGCGCAAATGCTGCTGGAACGCGTCGCCGGCCGCCATCCCCTGCCGCCTTCGCGCCGGCGCGGCTATGCGGACGCCGCCCGCTCGTTCGGATCGCGCCCTCTGGGATTAGGCTGATCCACCGCGGCCGGCAGCGCGAACCAGACCCATACCAGGTTCACCACCAGCAACACCGCGGTGACCACGAACACCCAGCGCAGCCCGACGCTGGCCGCCACCGCGCCGCCGGTCAGCGGCCCGAGTGCGATCCCCATGAACGAAGCCGACGAGCTCAGCCCATACACGAACCCGCGTGAGGCCGCCGGCACCAGCCGCCCGATCAGCGCATTCGCGGTCGGCAGGATGCCGCCGATGAAGCAGCCCACGCCGAAGCGCTCGGCCACGAACGCCCAGTAGCTATGCGCGAAGGCCTGCGGCAACGTCATCGCCGCCGCGCCGAACAGCGAGATCAGCAGCACGCGCCGATACCCGATCACGTCGCTGCGCTTGCCCAGGAACGGCGAGGCGATCACATCCGCCAGCCCGGTGACCGAGAACGCCGCGCCGGCCAGGGTTGCCAATTGCGGCACCGGCCCGGTCAGTTGCTGCACGAACAAGGTTACCACCGGCTGCACCGCCTGCACCGCGAACTGCGCCAGCAGCAGCACCACCATCAGCGCCGCCAGCCCGGGTGTGGCGCGCAGCAGCGCCATCGCCGCGGGCAGCGACCGCGCCCGGCGCGTGCCCGCGTTGGGCGGCGGGCGGACGAAGCGCTCCTGCACCAGCCACCAGGTCAGCCCGAACCCGATCAGCGAAATGGCGGAGGCGAAAAAGAACGGAATCCGGTAGCTGCCGGTCAGGTCCGCCAGTCCGCCGCCGACGATCGGCCCGATCAGCGCGCCCACCAGCTGCCCGGTGGACAGCCAGCCCAGCGCATAGCCCAGCCGCTGATCCGGCACCTGCGCGGCGACCAGCGCGATCGCGGCGGAATTGAACCCGGCGAACAACCCCATCGCCATGCGGAACGCGAGCAGATGCCAGACGCTGGTCGCGATCCCCATCAGCCCGGTGAACACCGCGATCCCGAGCGAGGACCGCAGCACCATCAGCTTGCGCCCCAGCCGGTCCGCCATCCGCCCCCAGACTGGTGCTGCGAAAGTGCCGACGAACGAGGTGACGGAGGCGAGGATCCCGGCCCAGAGATCGATCAGATCCGGCCGATGCACGCCGAGATCGGGAAGAAACAGCGGCATGATCGGCGCCAACAGGGTGAACGACAGGCTCATCACCAGCTGGATTCCGACCATGGTCCAGAGCGTCAGGGACCAGTTGGGCGGCGCCCCGACGCGATCCGCCGGCGCTTCTGTCCCCGACATGCCTGATCCTGCTCCTTACCGGTCTCGCCCCGCGCGCGGGCGCGCGCCGGCGGCGCCCGGATTCGGCAAGTGTAGCCGCAAAGCGGAGCGGATCGGAATCCACCCCATGCCGTCCCGGTCGGACCGCTCTTTCGGTTGGTGCGACAGAGGGCGCGACAGAGGGCATGATCCCGCAACGCTCTGGCGATTGTTGCGCGAAGCGTGGGGCATCCGGACCGGGGCAGGGCCTCGATGGGGGGCGCGGCCATGGCGAAAGACGCGGGGCGCATCGGCTGCCGCCGGTGAAAGATTCCCCTCGTCCCGTTAACGGAACATTAGAGACTTCTAGGACATAATGCCTCCGTGACCGACGCCCCGCCCGATCCTGTCCTCCGCCTCCTCAAGCTGATCGAGGATCTGTGCGAGGCGATTGCCCAGGCCACCGGCCTGAATCTGTTCACGCGCCTGATGCTGATCCCGGTGCGCCGGAAGCTGCGCGGCATGGCGCAGGCGGTTGCCGAAGTGGCGGCGGATCGCGCCGCCCGCGCCCCTGACACGCTGCCCCAGACCGCCACCCCCGTCCCGCCGGTGTGCCTGGAAGGTGAAACCTTCCCGCAGGAGCACTCTGCCCAGACGGCTTCCCCCCTGAGTCCGGCCGCGCCGTCCCGGCCGGCGGAACCGGCGCACCCGCAAGGCCAGCGCGCCCAGATCCTGGCTGCCGTTCCCGTCGCGTCGTCCGGAGCGGACGCCACAGCGTCGTCCGGAGCGGACGCCACAGCGTCGTCCGGAGCGGACGTGGTCGTGCCGTCCGGAGCGGACGTGGTCGTGTCGTCCGGAGCGGACGTGGTCGTGTCGTCCGGAGCGGACGCCGCCATGGCATCCCACGCCGCGCCCGTTCCCGCCGCTGCGCCCGTGATGCGCGCGGCCGGCCGCCGCGCCGCCCCACGCCATCAAGCCGCCCCGGCCCGAGACCATGCCGTCGCGGCACCGCAATCCGCCGTTCCCGCCGCGCATCGGCAAGCCGAAAAATTGAAACGCGACTCCGGCTCCAGGATTTTGCGCGCCCTATTCATTACGATATCGTAACAACATACCTCGCCGCCCGTCCCGGCCGCACCCGCGGCCCCGCTTCTGTTCCTCCGCGACCTCCGCGGATCTCCGCCTGCCTCCGCGTGAACCCCTTGCCGGATGCCGATGCAGCGGTGGATCGGAGGGGCACACGGCGACGCCAGCCGCCCGCGCTCAGTTGTTCAGCGTGATCACCTTGCCGGCACGGTCGAACCACACCGCCCCGCCGCCCAGCATGAACCCCTGATCGCGCACGAACAGCAGATGCGGCACGTCCGCCCGCA
>JAKAZJ010000384.1 GCA_021826565.1 Pseudomonadota bacterium
CGAGGGCAAGGCGGCGCGCGTGCGCGACATCGCCGGCAATGAATATGTCGATTTCCTGCTCGGCTCCGGACCGATGTTCATCGGCCACGGCCACCCCGACGTGCTGGCCGCCGTGGCCGAACAACTTCCCCGCGGCACCACGTTCTTCGCCAATAGCGAGCCCGGCATCCGCCTCGCCGCCGAGATCGTGGACGCCGTTGCCTGCGCCGAGCAGGTCCGCTTCGTCAGCAGCGGCACCGAGGCCGACGCCTACGCGATGCGGCTCGCCCGCGCCTGGCGGGGCCGCGACAAGATCCTGAAATTCGAGGGCGGCTATCACGGCATGTCCGACTGGTCGCTGATGAGCCTGGCGCCGCGCCGGCCGGCCAATTTCCCGCGCCCGGTGCCCGATTCCGCTGGCATCCCGGCCTCGGCGGCGGATGAAATCCTGGTCGCGCCGTTCAACGACGCCGATGCCGCCGAAGCGCTGATCCGCGCCCGCGCCGACGAGCTGGGCGGGGTCATCGTCGAACCGTTCCAGCGCCTGATTCCGCCCGCCCCCGGGTTCCTGGCCCGGCTGCGCGCGGTCACCGCCGAGCTTGGCATCCCGCTGATCTTCGATGAGGTGGTCACCGGATTCCGCTTCGCCTATGGCGGCGCCCAGGCGTATTACGGTGTCACGCCCGATATCTGTACGTTGGGGAAAATCATCGGCGGCGGCTTCCCGCTGGCCGCCATCGCCGGCCGCGCCGACATCATGGCGCTGTTCGATCGCGAGACCGCGGGCGATCGTTTCCTGATGCAGATCGGCACCCTGTCCGGCAACCCGATCGCCGCCGCCGCCGGCCTCGCCACCTTGGCGGTGCTGCGCCGGCCCGGCGCCTATGAACAGGTCTTCGCCACCGGCCGCGCCCTGATCGCGGGGATGGATGCCAGCCTGAAACGCTCCGGCCTGCCGGCGCATATCCTGGGCGAGCCGGCGCTGTTCGATGTGGTGTTCACCGACGCAACCCCGCGCGATTATCGCGGCGTGCTGCGCGCCGACGCGGAGCGCGCCCGCCGCGTCAATCGCCGGCTGCGCGAGGGCGGGGTGCTGAAGGGGGAGAGCAAGTTCTACGTCTCGTTGGCCCACGACGCCGCCGATATCGCCCACACCCTGGCCGCGTTCGACGCCGCGGTGATGGCCGAAGCCCGCGGCGAGGCCTGAGAATTTGCAAATGAATGCCCGCGAGCCGCCGGAATCGAGCAAAGGCCGAATCATCCCGGCTTTCATTCGCAACTTCGATTGCATTTGAAGGTCTGAGCCCATGCGCTTCACCGACCGGATCGCCCTGATCACCGCCGCGGCCAGCGGCATCGGCGCAGCTACCGCGCGCATCATGGCCGCGGAAGGCGCGCACGTGGTCGCCGTAGATACCAACGCAGAACGGTTGCAAGCGCTGGTGGCCGCGCTCACCGACGCCGGCGGAACCGTGCGCGGGATGGTTGCCGATGCGCTGGACCCGGCTGCGGTGGCGGACGTGGTCGCGGAGGTCGTGGCCGATCACGGCGGTATCGACATCCTGGTGAACGGCGTCGGCGGCAGCACCGTGATCGCCCGCCCCGCGGCCACGATCGACCAGCTGACCGCGGCCGAGTGGCAGAAGCTGATCGATTTCAATCTGAACGGCACGTTCCATTTCTGCCATGAGGTGGTGCCGATGATGAAGCGCGCCCGGCGCGGCAAGATCATCAACCTGGCCTCGATCGCCGGGCGCGGGTTGTCGGCATCAAGCTCGGTCGCGTATGCCGCGGCCAAGGGCGGGATCATCGCGCTGACGAAGAAACTGGCGATCGAACTGGGCCCGTACGGGATCACGGTGAACGCGATCGCCCCCAGCCTGACCTTGACCGAACGCATCCGGCCGCACTGGAATCAGCGCGCGCCGGAAGACCGGGCGGCCGAGATCGCACGCACGCCGTTGCGGCGCGTGGCCGAGGCGGCGGATCAGGCGCGGGTGATCTGCTTCCTGGCGTCGGCGGATGCGGATTTCGTATCGGGAGTAACGATCGATGTGACAGGCGGGGTATGACAGGCGGGGTATGACAGGCGGGTTGCCCCTATCCCCCCATAACCACCGACACCCCATAGGCCAGCCCGCACAGGATCAGCACCACCGTCACCCCCACCCCGGCCACGTTCCAGGCCAGCGTATTGCGCCATTCGCCCATCACCTCGGCATCGTTGGCCAGCAGCAGCAGGAACACCAGGGCCGGCGGCATCGCCAGGGTTGCGACCACGTTCACGATCAGCACGATCGTCTCCAGTGGCGCTCCGGGGATCAGGACCAGCCCTCCCGCCACCAGGGTGGAGGCGATC
Organism: Pseudomonadota bacterium; assembly: GCA_021826565.1. Next base: position 2,339 of record JAKAZJ010000384.1, read on the forward strand.
AGGACCAGATAGAACGGCGCCGCCTCGCGCAGACTGGCGTTCAGGCTGTGCGGGCCACGCATCACCTCGCCGAAGGCGTAGGCCGACGCGGTGGCGATGGTGATGGCGGCGACCAGCCCGGCCTCGAAAATCCCCAGGGCGAACAGCGCCGCGCCCAGCTTGCCGATGCGCGGGGCGAGTGCGGAGGCGAACTGCGCGGCCTGATAGTCCGCCGCGCTGATCCCGTGGCCGAACAGCGGCGCCGTCGCCAACACCCCGGCGATGCCGAACACCCCGGCGAGCAGCGCGCCCAGCGCGGTATCGAACCGCGCGCCCCCGATATCCCGCGGCTCCAGCCCCTTATCCGCCACCGCGCCCTGCTGGAAGAACAGCATCCAGGGCGTCACGGTGGCGCCGATATCCGCCACCATCAACAGGACACTGTGCTGCGTGATCCCGCCCGGCAACGGTTGCCAGGTCCGGAACGCATGCCCCACCGCCCCCCAGTCCGGCCGCGCCAGCAGCGCAACCGGCACGAACACCGCATTGCCCAGCGCCAGCGCCAGCGTGATCCGCTCCCACAGCGTGTAGCGGGCGGTGGCGGCGACCAGGATCGCCACCGCGATCCCCCCACCCACAGCCACGAAGGGCGGGACGCCGAAATACCCCAGCCCCGCGCGGATGCCGATGAACTCGGTGACCAGAGTGAGCAGATTGCCCACCAGCAGGTCGATCATCGCGAAATTGCCCCAGAAACGGCCGAACCGGTCATAGATCAGCGCGGCATGGCCGCGACCGCTGGCGGCGCCGATGCGCGCGGCCATTTCCTGCACCACGAAACCGATGGCGAAGGTAACGGCGATGAACGGCAGGAAAAACCCTATGCCGAACTGCGCCCCGGTGGCGGCGTAGGATAACATGCTGGGCGCGTCGTTCTCGCCCAGGAAGACAATCAGACCAGGGCCGGCGAGCAGCAGGAGCAGACGCAGCCGCCCGCTGGCCTGGGGCCGGGCACGCGCGCGATCGCGCGCCGCGGCGGCGCGGGCGCGGGCGAGATCCTCGGTGGCCGGGATCACGCCAGGCGGACGAGTTGCAGCACCACCACGGCCAGCATCGCCATCACATAGACCCGGAGCG
>JAKAZJ010000385.1 GCA_021826565.1 Pseudomonadota bacterium
CCACCAGCGCGCTGGACAGCCCGATCGCCTCGAAATTATAGCCGCCGCGATACGAGGAGATCACGCTGATGCCCATCTTGGACATCACCTTGAGCAAGCCTTTATCGACAGCTTTCTTGTAGCGGGTGACCGCCTGCTTTAGTGTGATGTCGCCGAACAATCCGCGCCGGTGCCGGTCGGCGATGGATTCTTGCGCCAGATAGGCGTTCACCGTGGTCGCGCCGACGCCGATCAGGACAGCGAAATATTGCACGTCCATGCATTCGGCGCTGCGCACGTTCAGACTGGTGAAAGTACGCAGCGACTGGCGCACCAGATAGGTGTGGACCGTGCCGGTGGCCAGGATCATCGGGATCGCGGCGCGGTCCGCATCCGCAGCCTCATCGGTCAGGATGACATGGGTGCAGCCGGCGCGCACGCCTTCCTCCGCCTCTCGGCGGATACGTTCCAGCGCCGCGCGCAACCCCGCCTCACCGTCCGCCGCCGGGAACGTCGCGTCCACCGCGCAGACCGAGCTTCCCATGAACACCCGCATCGCCTGGAACTCGGCGGTGGACAGGACGGGGGATTCCAGTTGCAGCAAGTCGCACTGGTTGGCGTCCTCATCCAGCACGTTGCCGAGATTTCCCAGCCGCGTCTTCAAAGTCATGACGCGGGTTTCACGCAGACTGTCGATCGGCGGGTTGGTGACCTGGCTGAAGGTCTGGCGGAAGAAATGATGCAGCCCGCGATAGCGATCGGACAATACCGCGATCGGCGTGTCATCGCCCATCGACCCCACGGCTTCCTGCTGATCCTCGACCATCGGGTGCAGGATCAGTTCCTGCTCCTCCATGGTGTATCCGACCGCGACCTGACGTCGGCGCAGCGCCTCACCCTGGTGCAGCACGGGTTCGGGCGCGTCGGTCTTCACGATGCGGTCGATCTCGGTGATCCGCTTCGTCCAGGCGCCGAAATCCTGACGCGCGGCCAGCAGGTCCCGGACTTCCTCGTCGCGATAGAAGCGGGCAGCGGCGAAATCGACTGCGATGGTCTGACCGGGGCCAACGCGCCCCTTCTCGGCGATCCGCTCCTGCTCGAGCTTCACCATTCCGGTTTCCGAGCCGACGATCAGCAGCTTGTCGGTGGTAATGGTGTAGCGCAGCGGACGCAGCCCGTTGCGGTCCAGCCCGGCGATCGCCCAGCGCCCGTCGGTGGCGGCGATCGCCGCCGGCCCGTCCCAGGGTTCCATCACCGCGTTGCAATACAAGAACATATCGCGATGCGCCGGCTTCATGGTCGCGTCCTGGCCGATCGAGGCCGGGATCATCAGTGCCTTCGCCATCGGTGCGTCGCGGCCGGAGTGGCAGAGCAATTCGAACACGTTATCCAACGTTGCGGTATCCGATCCGCCCGCCTGCACCACCGGCTTTACGTCTTCGATCCAGGGACCCAGTTCCTCGGAAGCCAGGCGGGTTTCGTGCGCCTTCATCCAGTTGATGTTGCCGGTGACGGTGTTGATCTCGCCGTTATGCGCCAGCATCCGGAACGGCTGCGCCAGCCGCCAGGTGGGGAAGGTGTTGGTGGAGTAACGCTGATGGTAGATCGCGAAACGCGACACGAAGCGCGGATCGTTCAGATCGGGGTAGAATTCGGTCAGGTGTTCGGCGAGGAACATCCCCTTGTAGATGATCGACCGCGACGACAGCGAGCAGAAATACAGCTCCGGAATCTGTGCCGCGATCGCCTGTTTTTCGATCCGGCGGCGAATCACATAAAGATCGCGCTCGAAGCTTTCCGGGTCCCCGCCTTTCGGGTTCCATAGCATGATCTGTTCGATCTCGGGCCGCGTCGCATTGGCCTTCTCGCCGATGCATTCAACGTTGATCGGCACCTGGCGCCAGCCATAGATCAGGTAGCCGAAATTCAGGATTTCGGTCTCCACGATCTGCCGGCAGCGTTCCTGCGCGCCGAGATCGGTCTTGGGCAGGAACACCTGGCCGACCGCGATCGGGCCGGGCATCAGCTTGGCGCCACCCCGCTGGACCGCGTCGGCGAAGAAATCCTGCGGGATCTCGATATGGATTCCCGCGCCATCGCCGGTCTTGCCGTCGGCATCCACCGCGCCGCGGTGCCACACGGCCTTCAGCGCATCGATGCCGGCCTGCACCACGTCGCGGCGCGGCGCGCCGTCCAAAGCGGCGATCAGACCGACGCCGCAGGAATCGTGCTCCTGCGCGGGGTCATAGGTGTGGCGCAGGGCTTTGGTGTTGCGGTCCCATGCGGCAAGGAACTCGGGAGCGGATTCGATCCGGTCGGTCATGGTCCTGTCCTCCGTCATGTCATTCCGCCGCCACCGGCAGCGCCTGCGGTTGCGCCACGTATTCATGGATCCGCTTCGCCGCGTCGCGGCCGTCGCGGATCGCCCACACCACCAACGAGGCGCCACGCACGATATCGCCGGCCGCGAACACGCCCGGCAGCGCGGTCATGAAGCTGCGATGATGGATGCGCAGCGTGCCCCAGCGCGTTACCTCCAGCGCCGGTTCGCCGAACATCGCCGGCAGATCCTCGGGGTCGAAGCCCAGTGCCTTGATGACCAGATCGGCCGGCACCGTGAAATGCCCGCCGGGGATCGGTTCCACCGATTGCCGCCCGGAGCTGTCGGGCAGGCCCAGATGCATCCGCACCGCGCGCACGCCGGTGACCTCGGTCGTACCCAGGAACGCTTCGGGCGCGGAGAGCCAGACGAACTCCACGCCTTCTTCCTCGGCGTTTTTCACCTCGCGCATCGAACCGGGCATGTTCGCCCGGTCGCGCCGGTACAGGCACTGCACCGATTTCGCGCCCTGCCGCACCGCGGTGCGCACGCAATCCATCGCCGTGTCGCCGCCGCCGACCACCACCACGCGCTTGCCCGCCGCATCCAACAGGCCAGAGGCGAAATCGGGCACGTGATCGCCCAGATTCTCGCGGTTCGACGCGATCAGATAGTCCAGCGCCGGCACGATCCCGGACAACCCCGCGCCCGGCCCGCCGATCTCGCGTGGCTTATAGACGCCGGTGGCAATCAGCACCGCGGCATGGCGCGCGCGCAATTCGGCCAGGGTCACGTCGGTCCCCACCGCGCAGTTCAGCACGAAGCGGATGCCGGAAGCCTCAGCCAGGGCGCGGCGGCGGAGCACTACTTCTTTTTCCAGCTTGAAATTCGGGATGCCGTAGATCAGCAGGCCGCCGGCGCGGTCGTGGCGGTCGTAGATGGTCACCTGATAGCCGCGGCGACGCAGTTCCTCGGCCGCGGCCATCCCCCCCGGGCCGGCGCCGACGATGCCGATCGAGGCGGATAATTCGCGTCGCGGCACGATCGGCTTTACCCAGCCGCGTTCCAGCGCGGTGTCGGTGATGTAGCGCTCCACGGCGCCGATGGTGACGCTCTCGAAGCCTTTTTCGATGACGCAGTTGCCCTCACATAAC
>JAKAZJ010000386.1 GCA_021826565.1 Pseudomonadota bacterium
CCGGGCTGAAGACGCCCTGCAGATCCGGGTTGTCCAGCGCCGGGCTGGATTTCCAGAACCAGTGGATGATGGAGGGGCAGAGCGCCAGGATCGACCCCCGCCCCAGCAGCCAGCGCGCCACCTGCCCAGCGAGGCCGACCCCGCGCGAGAGCTCGTTGATCGTACGCGCGTTCCGCACCCGGGCGACGAAGCGCACCGAGTAATGGTCGCGGAAATTCTCCCCCACCCCCGGCAGGTGATGCACCACCGGCACCCCGAGGTCGGCCAGCAGCGCCGCCGGGCCGACACCCGAAATCTGCAACAGCCGCGCCGTGTTGACGGTGCCGGCGGAGACGATCACCTCCCGCCGCGCCATCACCTCGTTTCGGCCCCGGCCGCGCTCCTCGATGTAGTCCACGCCCACCGCGCGCTTGCCCTGGAAGCGGATGCGCGCGGCGCGGGCATGGGTGCGGATGTCCACCCCCCGCGCGCTGTGCAGGAACACTCGCGCCGCCGAATGGCGCCAGCCGCGATGGATGGCGCGCTGGAAATACCCAACCCCGGCCTGGGTGGCCCCGTTGTAGTCCGGGTTGCGCGGTATCCCGAGCGTCTCCGCGCCGGCGATGAACGCCTCCGAGATCGGGTGGAACCAATCGATATCGGTCACCGGCAGCCGCCCGTCGCGGCCGTGGAATCGCGGATCGCCGGGGCCGATCCGCGCCTCGGTGCGCCGGAAATAGGGCAGCACGTCGGCATAGCCCCAACCGCGGTTGCCGCGCTGCGCCCAGGAATCGAAATCCGCCGCCTGGCCGCGGTTGTACACCATGCCGTTGATCGAGGATGAGCCGCCCAGCGTGCGCCCCTGGGTGGTCTTGATGCGCCGCCCGCCGCTGCCCGGGGAGGGTTCGGTGGTGAACTGCCACGTGTATTCCGGGTTGAACAGCATCTTGATGAACCCGGCCGGGATATGGATGAACGGATGCCGATCCGGCGGGCCGGATTCCAGCACGCAGACGCTGACCCCCGGGTCCTCGGCCAGCCGGTGCGCCAGCACCGACCCGGCGGCGCCGGCGCCGACGATCACGTAATCGAATTCGTCCATGTTCGTTTCCTCCGCGCTTCGGGATACCCTGGCTTCGCGGCCCCCGTCCACGGACGCCGCGTCCCGCCCTCAAGGAGCCGCCAATGCCGGACCGTCCCGCCCCCACCGCCGGTTGGCAATTCTGGATCGACCGCGGCGGCACCTTCACCGACATCGTCGCCCGCGCCCCGGACGGACGCCTGTCCACCCACAAGCTGCTCTCGGAGAACCCCGGCCGCTACCGCGACGCGGCGCTCGCCGGCATCCGCGGCATCCTCGGCCTCGCCGCGGACGCGCCGATTCCCGCCGGCCTGATCGACCAGGTGAAGATGGGCACCACGGTCGCCACCAACGCGCTGCTGGAACGCAAGGGCGAGCCGGTGCTGCTGCTGGTGAACCGCGGCTTCGCCGACGCGCTGCGGATCGGCAATCAGACCCGCCCGCGCCTGTTCGATCTCGCCATCACCCTGCCCTCGGTGCTGTACCGGCGCGTCGCGGAAATCCCCGGCCGCATCGGCGCCGACGGGACCGAGGTGGAGCCGCTCGACGAGGCCGCCGCCCGCGACGCCCTGCGCGCCGCCCGCGCCGACGGCATCACTGCCTGCGCGATCGTGATGATGCACGCCTGGGCCTGGCCGGCGCATGAGCAGCGCCTGGCCCGCCTCGCGCGGGACGAAGGGTTCACCCAGATCTCGGCCAGCCACGCGGTCAGCCCGCTGCTGCGGCTGATCCCGCGCGGCGATACCACCGTGGTCGATGCCTATCTCTCGCCGATCCTGCGCCGCTATGTCGATCAGGTGGCGGGCGAGCTTGCCGGCACCCGGCTCTATTTCATGCAGTCGAACGGCGGCCTGGCCGAGGCCGGCGCGTTCCAGGGCAAGGACGCCATCCTGTCCGGTCCCGCCGGCGGCATCGTCGGCGCCGCCCGCACCGCCGCCATGGCGGGGCTGGATCACATCATCGGCTTCGACATGGGCGGGACCTCCACCGATGTCGCGCTCTACGCCGGCGGCTTCGAGCGGGCGTTCGAGACCGAGGTGGCCGGGGTGCGGATGCGCGCGCCGATGATGGCGATCAACACCGTGGCCGCCGGCGGCGGCTCGATCCTGCATTTCGACGGCGCGCGGATGCGGGTGGGGCCGGACAGCGCCGGCGCCGACCCGGGGCCGGCCTGCTACCGCCGCGGCGGGCCGCTGACCGTCACCGACGCCAATCTGTGCGTGGGCAAGATCCAGCCGCGGCATTTCCCGGCCATCTTCGGTCCCGACGGCACGCTGCCGCTCGACGCCGTGGTGGTGGAGGAGAAATTCGCCGCGCTGGCCGAGCGGATTGCCGCCGCGACCGGAATCCGCCGCGACCGGCGCGACATCGCCGAGGGGTTCCTGCGCATCGCGGTCGCCAACATGGCCAACGCGATCAAGCAGGTCTCGGTGCGCAAGGGCCAGGACCCGGCGCGCTTCGCGCTGGCCTGCTTCGGCGGCGCCGGCGGGCAGCACGCCTGCCTGGTGGCCGACGCGCTGGGGATGGAGACGGTGTTCCTACACCCGTTCGCCGGCGTGCTGTCGGCCTACGGCATGGGCCTCGCCGATCAGGCGGTGCTGCGCGAACAGGCGGTGGAGCGCACCCTCGATGACCAAGCCGTCCCCGCCCTGCGCGCCCTGGCCGAGCGCCTCGAAGCCGAGGCCCGCGCCGCGCTGATCGCCCAGGGCGCCGAGGCGGCGCGGATCGTCGCCCATGCAAGCGTCCATCTCTGCTACCAGGGCACCGAGGCGACCCTGGCGGTTCCGCTCGCCGATCGCGCCGGTCTGACCGCCGCGTTCACCGCCGAACACCGCGCCCGCTTCGGCTTCGCCACCGAGGACCGCGCCCTGACCGCCGCCGCGGTGGCGGTGGAAGCGATCGCCCCCGGGGCCGCCGTGATCGAGGCCCCGTTGCCGGCGCGCACCGATACCGCGCTCGCCCCGATCGATCGCATCGCGCTCTGGAGCGGCGGGGCCGCCCACGACGCCCCGATCTATGACCGCGCCGCGCTGCGCGCCGGCGATCGCATCGCCGGTCCCGCGCTGATCCGCGAGAGCACCGCCACCACCGTGGTGGAACCCGGCTGGGCGGCCGAGGTCTCGGCGCTGGACCACCTGACGTTGCGCCGCATCATCCCGCGCGCCGAGGCCGCCCCGGTCGCCTCCGGCCGGCCCGATCCGGTGCTGCTGGAACTGTTCAACAACCTGTTCATGCATGTGGCGGAACAGACCGGCGTGGTGCTGCAGAACACCGCGCAGAGCGTGAACATCAAGGAACGGCTGGATTTCTCCTGCGCGATCTTCGATGCCGAGGGGCGGCTGGTGGCCAACGCGCCGCATATCCCGGTGCATCTCGGCGCTATGG